>VXPE01000107.1 GCA_009839745.1 Candidatus Poribacteria bacterium | reverse complement strand
GTGCAGAATGTTATATTAAATCGTAGGATTTGGATGCAAAAACGTGTAATGAAAACGAAACTAAAATAAACAGGGGAAAGATTAATGACGGCTGATCACAAATATGGTATTAAAACCGTTGCTATTCAGACGGGGTTAACGCAGTTCACGATTCGGGCATGGGAAAAACGATATGATGTCGTAACACCGCTGCGAACCGAAACGAATCGTCGTCTCTATTCTGATGCGGATATATCGCGACTCACGTTCTTGCGCCTGGCAACTGAGGCCGGACATAGCATTGGACGTGTAGCCACGCTACCTATTGATGAGCTTCTGGAGATCGTTGGAACAGAGGGGATGATTGGACAGGTTCCTGCAATCGCGAAAGAGGTGGTCTCGCAAGAAACATCCCTGCGCCTTTACATTGCTTCGTGCGTCGCAGCGGTTAAACAGTTTCAAGCGCGAGCCCTCGAGTCGACCCTTTTGGGTGCCTCGACCGCCTTTAGTCAGCCTGTTTTCCTCGAAAAGTTGGTCGCACCGCTGATGCGAGAAATTGGTGAACAGTGGAGAGCAGGGGCTTTGCGGATCGCACACGAGCATTTTGCCACGGAGGTTGTCCGAACATTATTGGGCAATATTTGCCAAGGATTTGAGATGTTTACTTCAATGCCAAACTTAGTGATCGCGACCCCGCGGGGTCAGCTTCACGAAATCGGTGCGTTAATTGCGGGAATAACTGCGGCTGCAGAAGGGTGGCAAGTCACCTATCTCGGACCCAATCTGCCTGCTGAAGAAATTGTGGGATGTGCCGTACAAAATGCCGCAACGGCTGTTGGGGTGAGTGTCATTTATCCCACAGATGACCCGCATTTGGCAAATGAATTGCAAAAACTCCGGCGCGGACTCCAAAAACATATTCCATTGTTCGTTGGAGGTGCTGGAGCAGTCGCTTATGATCGTGTTATTAGTGCTATTGGAGCAGTAAGAGTCAACGATATGCAGACTTTCCGCGCTGAACTCCAAGCCTTGCGGGTACAACAGAAGGGATTGGAGGCATCGGCGGGATCTTAATCACATCCCAACCTCTGCCTTCTTTGTTATTTATCCGCAAGGTATAATTAAAATTTTCCAAAGACACGCACAAAAATTTCCATGTAATTTTGGTCGTTCACATCTCCGATAGCGCGCTGATCTATGTAACGCGCGCCAATATGCAGAAACATACGTTTCTCGTAAGCGACAAAACTCTTTTCCATTTCAGCCAACAATGCCTGACGGACGAAGTCGTTGTCATTCTTAAGCATATCGTTGAACAGGAGAATTTGACCACCACCGGTGAGTTTGATGGTTTTCGTAAACTGATAGACAACCTTGAGGATAAGTGCCGAAGCCATATCTTGCACATTCCCACGTTCAATTTCGCGTAATCGAAGGCGACGAGAGACATCCCTACCGTCGATTT
This sequence comes from Candidatus Poribacteria bacterium, assembly GCA_009839745.1. Classification (NCBI taxonomy): domain Bacteria; phylum Candidatus Poribacteria; species Candidatus Poribacteria bacterium. The sequence goes on along the minus strand of VXPE01000107.1, from coordinate 6,192 downwards.
CCCCAATTAAGGACAGGTATTCAAGCCGATCCTCCGCCATTCGGAAACCGTTACGAACAGTGGTTTTGAACATCGGACTGATTTCCAGCGACTTAGAAGGACGCAAACGGTACAAGCTTTTGAAGATACCGACCTCGTAATGTTGGTTGTCCTTTTCAAAATCGTAGTCGTATTGAATCTTCGCGCGAGCCGTCGTGACCATCCGTTCGATTCCCAGGTATTCATACGTGATTTTCGCAGTGTTAATCAAGTCATTCTGCATCAGTAATGGATCTCTGCGCCGTTTTTCGACTTCGACACCCCCATCAATATAGAAGAACTCAACATTACCATCCCTTTCCATTTTACGGACTTCCGGTTGCGCCCGATACAACCCTTCTTCCGTTCCGCTCAAAAATCCGGCATAATACCATGTTTCGTCAGGGATCCGGTCTTTTACCAGTTTCAGTTCATTTTCAAAAACGAGTGAAGAAGCCTGAGCAAGTTCCTTCCGATACACCAGATTGCCAAACGCTTTCGTTGAGGATGGCGTATTTCTGAGTCTGAGGTTTTCTTCGATCTGTAACCCAAGGTCCAGGTTGACGACACTTGCTTGTTGACTGATTTTACGGTTCATGAAAAGTCGCATGCCTTGGAGTCCAACATCGAATTCGTAATTCGGATCCTTATCGTTCTCTTCCTCATCTCGGATGCCGTTATTGTTCCGATCGCTTTCGTCAAGGAAATCCTCATCGACATCGAAAAGCAAAATGTCATCTTCATAGTCGAAGATGCCGTTATTATTTTTATCGAGGTCTCCGGGAATAATCAGGGAGGGTGGATCGAGCGGTGTATTATCGGAGTAGCGGTCTTGGTCATCGTTATCACCGACGGAACGGGAGGCATCGAACCGCGGACCGACGCGATACGCTTCCGCCTGAAAAATCGTATCCCCAACGGTTTGGAATGCTTTGAGAACTGTTGTCGTTGCATCGAAACGTGAACTTAAGTTTTTCTGCAACGCACTCTTCGGTGTGACAGCCAACTCTGCTTTTAAACCGTAGTTGGTGAAATTGGTTTCCAGGTCTACCGCCCAGACGGGTGTCTCGCGGAAGTACCAAGAGAGACCTAATTGGGATCTACCGAATTTTGTGACTTCACGTAAGCCGATACCCGATTTTTGTCCTCTGCCTTCACGTCCGTTCAGGCGGTTGAGTAAACCGGGCACCATGAGGATTGTCCAATCGGTGCGATTGGAACGGACCTCCCAACGGACACCGCTGAGGTCGATCTGGTCGAAGGTGAATTTTGTGAAGGTTGTCGGGACCTCTCCGAGACTCAAGATATTTTTTACACTGCCTGCGGTTTCCTCAATCACCATGACACTATGAAAGCCGCGCCGAAAGAGCCGATCAAAATCGAAGTTGTCTTGCCTAACACGCTCCTCTTCTGTATCTGCGAGGAAGTTCCGCCTGTTTGTGAAATCGTATTCGACACGTCCGGATAGGAATAACTTACCAAATAGACTGTATGCATCCTCTGCCTCAGCGCGGAATGCCAGAGAGCAGCAGAGCAGGACCTTTAACAGCAAGAATAGATTTTTATAAGGATGACGGGCACGAATCCGGGACTTTCGGTTACCTGTGTTTATTTCCATATCTTATGAGGCATCAGGCATCAGGCACCAGACATTAGTAAGAAGGGTTGGATTAACCGAAAACCTCTTGTAACTGACGACTGATAATTGATAACTGATAACTATTCCTTATCTCAAAATATCCTCAGGGCCATAGGATTCTGTAAAGGTTGTCCAGATACCCGTGCGTTTATCGTAACGGCTCAATCCACGATAGGTCCCAAACCAGACGAACGGACTGTCTACAGCCATGGAAAGGATACCATTATGTGCCAAACCGTCCTCTCGAGTGTAAGTCGTCCAGCTATTCGTTAACTGATCAAAGCGGCTGACACCGGCGTTGTAGGTGCCAATCCAAACTTCAGTGCCATCAACACCAATAGAGGTGACTTTGTTGCTGGCAAGTCCATCTTCTGTCGTATAGTCAGCCCAAACTTCTGTCTTTTCGTTATAGAGTGTCACACCGCGGTCGCTGCCGAACCAGACATTGTCGCCATCAATCACGATACAACTCACTTCATCACTCGCGAGTCCATCCTCTACTGTAATCGTCTTCCAGATATCCCGACCGATGTCATATTGACTAACCCCCCTGCGTGTCCCGACCCAGACGTGTTTCTTGCTCGCCGTGATACACCAAATTTGATCGGTAACCAATGATTCTGCGAACTCTTTGGATATAGCGGAAGGTTGGATCTCGGTTCCCGACGTGTAAGTAATCCAAGCATTGCGATCATCCGCTGTGCGGGGATACTTTCCGATCCCAGAGTTCGTCCCAACCCAGATGCTATCGGCATCGCTGCTGACAGAAGTAACATTATTCGCAGGCAATCCATGCTCAGTTTTGTACTGATCCCACCGCAGGGCTATCTTATCAAAGCGATTCGCCCCATCGCGTGTCCCGACCCAGACGTATTGGTCATCGACCATAATAGAACTTACAACGTCATCGGAGAGGCAGTCTTTCTTTTTTCTGCTATGCCGGTGCCAATGGCCCCCGTGGGTTTCTATGTTTTCAGAACCGCCCTCCTGTCGATAATTCTTCCAGATACCTAAAACCTTATCATAGCGGGACATGCCTGCGTCAGTGCCGACCCAGACAAAACGTTCATCTGCGTCTACCGTCCGAATGGTGCGTCCGACGAGAGTGGGAAGTGCTGTCAAAGGGGTCCAAGATTCTTTCTGTTTGTCATAACGGGAAAGTCCACGCAAGGTTCCCACCCATACATAGTCCTCATCGACTGCAAGCCCATACTCACCCACGTGGTTATGGGGCAATCCTTTGATATCTCTAAATGATGCCCAAGTGCCCGAAGCAAAATGAAAGCGTCGAAGCCCATCGTTCGGGACAGCTAACCACAAATAATCGTCATCGGATGCAAGTTCGAGCGTTCCCCGTCCGGATCGGATTGTTGTCCATTCCTTTGTGCGCCTGTCGTATCGGGTAACGCCTGCATCCTCCCAGGGTCTGTAGAGTATCCATACATCTTTTTCTGTGGCAATAATACGTCTAATCGTTCTTGAAGCGAGAACGTCATTTGTTGAAAACGTCGTCCATTTCTTTGTCTTTTTATCGTATCGCGACAACGGGCGGTTGCTATCTCTATCCCACTCCGAGCGTGCGACCCAGATGAAATCGTCATCTACAGTAATCCACTCTGCGCCTCTGCCTGCAAGTCCGTCCCTCGGTCCAAAATCTTTCCATTCACCCGTGATTTCATTGTATCGACTCAAGGTGCGCCCAGATCCAAACCAGACGTTCGGGCCATCAACTCCGATTGCATTCAAGCGCTCAATCTGAGTCCCTTCGTCAGGAACGATCACGTTCCAGGTTCCAGTCGCTTTACTATAATGGCTCAATTCCAGACCTATCATCGGAATGACCCAGACGCTCTGTTCACTCACAGCAATCTTGTCCACATCGTTTGTAGAAAGACCGTCCTCTGTCGTGAAATGTCGCCATGTATCCATGGCTTTATCGTAACGGAGAACCCCATAGTCGGTTGTGAACCAGACGGCATCGGTGTCAACATACGTCCAACGCACGAGCGTCATGGCTCTTTTCTGAGTAGACTGCAAAATATCTACGCGTGTGAAACGCCGCCATGTTGCCGTTGGACGATGAAACCGCACGAGGGCACCGTTCGGCGAAGCCCCCCAACTATTGAACCAGATGTAATCGCCGTCAAACTTGATGTTTGAAACCAGTGTTTCAAGGAACGGCTCCCGCACCGGACGAGATTGATGTAGGGCTTCTCTTCCACGCTGCGGGTCATATTCAACGAGACCGGTGTCCGTTGCCAGCCAAACCGTTTTCTCGGTTTCCCCACACAGAATGTCACGAATGTTATAAGGCACGTTTGAGAGCGAATTCCAAGAATCGGAAGCGATCGTGTAACTTCCCAGACCCCGGGGTGTACCGATCCAGAGTATACCATCTTGAAAGGCAAGTGCGGTAACATTAGGCGACGCCAATTGGTCATTAAAGGATAGCGGGATCCAACGCTGACGGGCCTTGTCATATTTTGCGACACCTCGGTGTGTGCCTGCCCAAAGCGTCTGTTCTGTGGAAAGCAGCACATTAACATACGGATTCGGAAGACCATCAGCAATGCCGCGCATCTGCTTATCGGCGATTGAGTATTGCCAAACACCCTCCGCACCGCCAAACCAGACGTTCTCATCACGAGCAAGCACGGATAATATGAGCGGGTTTTTAGGTGTGTCTGGCAGTGCCAGTTGTGTCCAAGTCGAAGAAAGTGTATCGTACACCGCGGGACCGAAACTCGTACCAACCCAGACCCGGTGATTCTGCAATGCAGTGCCAGCATCAACCGATGTCACAAAAGCTTCGCCTTGTGTCTGTGTTTGAGGTGGGACATGGAATGTCCACTCTTCACCTAAATATGCTCGCGTGCCAAGCCCTCGATCGCACCCAATCCAGACCTGGGAATGGTTGTCGGTTATCGGTTGTTGATTGTCCGTTAAAGAGGACGCTGATGAATCAGAATCTTTTTCCTGGTGACTAATATATACTGACGTAATGTATGGAGTCGGGAGTCCATCTTCTCTGGAGATGATTTCCCAGTTGCGCGTTTGCGGAGAGTAAATTGAAATCCCTGCGACAGTTGCCATCCAAAGGTTTCCATCGGGGGCACGTGCTATATTTCGGACATCGTTATCCACAAGAAAATCGCCTTGCTTGTAAATCGTCCACTCGCCACTCACCTTATCAAATCGGCTGACGCCATCTTCCTTACTCCCAAACCAAACATCGTTGCCCTGTGTCGTGATCCAACTCACATGATTGCTGGATAATCCATCTGCTTTGGTGTAATGCACCCATGTGTTGACGGGCTTAATGAACCGATGCACACCGGCGTTGGCGGTTCCAAACCAGACTTGGAATCCATCTGCTCGGACACAGGTAATCATATTACTTTTCAGTAGATCCGTTTTCGTATATGTTTTGATGAAGGTCTGGTCGACCTGATTGTATTGACTGACCCCCTCTTTCTGGGTGCCAAACCAAACGCTATCATCGTCCACCGCAATCGTAGCGATCTCGCTGTCTATCAAGCCATCTGATTTCGTATAGTTATTCCAGGAATCGGTATCTCGATGGTAGCGACTCACACCGCCTCTGCTGAATCTCGGATCCTCGTCCCATCCGTGCGGGTCGGGGTTTATTTCCCTATCGGTGCCAACCCAGACATACTCCGACTCGACAGCGATTGTTGTGATTACTTTACTGACTAAGCCATCTTTCCGGGTACGTACTGCCCAACTGTCAATCGTTTTGTCATAACGGTTTAGCCCATCGGATGTCCCAAACCAGACGTAGTTTCCATCCACCGCAATTGAGGAGACTTGATCACTCGCTAAACCGTCAATGGTTCGGAAGGTTGTAAAGGTGTTTGTTTGCATATCGTAGCGGCTTACACCTTCATCCGTAGCGAACCAGGCCCATTGTCCATCCACCGCAACGGCATTCACCATATCGTTCGATAACCCATCTTCCATTGTATAGTGAAGCCACCTATCCTGTTGACGGTCCCAGCGAGTAACTCCCCGCGCCGTCGCAATCCAGACGTTGTCTGCATCTGCCGCAATGCAATTGACCTCGTTGCTGACGAGCGTCCGTTCCACGGGCCATGTCTTGGCAGACACTGCATCTGTGGTGGCACCATCATAGGGAAGACCAGATTGTGGATCGGTGGTTACCAATGGACCGCACCCGACAATCGTAAACAAGGACAGCAGCAACAAGGCGCATGCTATCGAAGCAGTGTAAAGAGGTTGGCATTTGTGTCCAGTAATCCGAGGCTTACTTCCTTCTGCTTGTTTCATTGTTTCCACCGCCTCCCTTTCACCCAAGTGTGAGTTTCGCAATTTTAAGGCTGTTACCGCCAGTTTGCATTTATGTTAAAATCCATAAATAGGTGAACATATTCGTAGCATAAACTTTTAGTTTGTGCCCGTCCAAAGGACACTAACGGACATTAGGTCTTTCTGAATATCTAAACGTGAGTTTGATAATTAATTTCTGAATTTTTTGAAGAAAGAGAACCCTTTTG
>VXPE01000106.1 GCA_009839745.1 Candidatus Poribacteria bacterium | reverse complement strand
CGGTTTCGGGGATCACGAAGCTCTTGGCGTTTACGAGCCTCGCCGGGGCAGAGGTTTTCACCGACACCGGCTACGAAAGCGTCAGTCTTCTGCTGTCGGGTCTGGCTGTCGGTGTGTGTCTGCTCCGGGGACTCCCGTTTTTTTTCTGAGAAACACAATTGACAGACATCGATCCCACCGCCACCGACCTCGATGAGCCGCGGCTCATCGAACGCACCCAGAACGGAGAGACCGAAGCATTTTCTGTCCTTGTGCGCAAATACCAAGACCGCCGCCGACACCCACACCAAAGGACGTGTCAAAGACCCCGAGATGGCAAAAGACTTGACACAGGAGGTCTGGTTAAAGGCATTTCATGGTATCAAGGGCTTCCGTTTGAGTGATTCAAGTTATCCTTGATATAATTCAAGTTAATTTAACGGAGTATGGCGAGTTTTCCCACCTGTTCGATGCGGTTCCCATCTTCTGTGTAGGCGATGACGCGATACAAATAGACACCGTTGGCACACCGCATCCCCATTTCATCTCTCCCATCCCAACGGGTCTCATTGGAACCTCGATGTGCGCTGGCATCGACGAGCGTGCGGAGCAGCCTACCGTTAACGCTGTAAATTTTGATGGTAACCGTATCCGGTGCCTGTGCAAGTTGATAGGTGAAAAAGGTCTTTCCATCAACCGTGGGATTTGGAACGTTGAAAACTTCGCTCAGTGTAACTTCCTCATTTAAAGTGAAAGTCGTAACAAGTTCCGCCGTGTTTTCACTGGTATCCGCAGCAGTGATATGCAGTTGATACTCGCCGTTAGCAAGATCTGGGGTGTAGGCGATAGCAGCATTTGTGGGAATAGCAGGATCAAAGGTTTCAGCGTAATGGCTCGCGTCCAGCGGTTCAAGCGTCTCATACACATTTCCGAAATTGAGATGAAAAGCCGTTTCATCAAGCGCACTATCATCCGTAAGCGTAATTTTAAAACGCGGTTGTTCTGTAAGGACTGTGCCGTCTATCAACGGTTCGTCAAGAGGTTCGCGCGTTGAACCTGTACCGGGCGTCGTCACCCGAATGTCAATAGTCGGTGGCGTGAGATCTGGGGCTTCGGTGACAAAAAATCTGTAGGTAACAACCCCTTCGTCGCCGCCGATCGTGTTCCCATTAAAATCCTGTGCCGTAATATTGAAGGTATGCTCACCCGGAAAGAGAATCGGTTGATAATCAATCGGCACCGTTTCAAAGCCGCCCTGTGTTCGGATTTCATAGTCAGTAATCGGGGCAAGGGGACCGCTATCTTTCTGTTTGGTGATTGTGAGGAATTCTGTATCGATACCGTTTGCATCCTGTAACACAATAGAGATACTCGGGCGTGGTGGAATCACACTGCCGGTCTGGGGTTGGATACCGTCCACCCATATACTAAAGGCAGGCGGTTCGGTATCAGTACTCCGCATAAACGCAAACTGTGTAAGTTCATTGACCTCTGCCGTTATCGTTCCGGTTCGGGCACTGCTGAATTTTACCTTATCACCGAAATTAAAGTTCTCCGAGCTCGCGGTGACGATGATGTCCAATCCAAGATGGCTGAGATAAAGCGGTTCATTCACCTTACCTCGGACCTTGACGCCGTTTGGATGATGGACAGGTTCCGCAGAGGCATCGCGGACTTCGTACCGGACAGGATCGGTGAAAAAGATAAACCAATCGCCAATCTCAAATTCGCCTTTGGGTCCAGGTCGACTGTTGACGCTGGCGTTTCCATTGCCAAGATTCGCATTCCATGTTTCGACGAGAACGACATCGCCTCCAGGATCATAATCGGTTTTAAAAGCGAGAATATCAGCAAACTCAAAGGTGTAGTTAACGCCCAGCGGTGTGCTTTCTTTCCTCGGAATCCGTAATTCCAAACCGAACCCTTCTTCCCTGAACGGATTATCCAATTGTCCCGGCTTATCAAGTTTTTGGACGAGGGGGTCCCCTTTACGTTTGAGAAACACTTCGTATTCATTGGAATCCAAAAACAGGAGTATCCAAGTTCCAGCAGGCGTGAGATTCGGATTGATGCTGATCGCAGAAGTCTCCAATTCCTGTTCGCTTGCATTCTCCATTTGCGTTGGGGTGACATAGTTTTCGAGCAGAAAGTCGCCGTCGGGGGTGTAATTAATCTGCGATGCCAAGCGGCGCCATGCCGAGGAATCCGCTTGCCATGCGTAGATTGCCAACTGATCGGCGAGTCCCTCTAATTCGGTTTTAAATGCGGGGTTGTCGGGTTGGAGCAAGGTCTCTTCCCGCACTGTATCTTCCAAAGCACTTACATCGAAGCGGAGTTTGACCTCAGCAGGTTTCTTGAGAGTCTTTACACCTGTCCGAAAAGCAGGTTCGTAATATTGTGCGACCTCTGTGCCTTGACGAATGAGTCCGCGTCGAAGCGCAGCGACGCGAGGAATGGGAGCAAACTGGAGATCCGGTTGAGAGGGGGCGACCGGCGACTGTGAAGAAACAGAAAGAGGGATGCCTGCTTTATTCTCTGGTTCAGCCACAAGCGCGCTCGCAGGAAAATGGATATCAAACACCCTATCCAGACTGAACGCTGTCAATTCCTCTTGCGGTTTGTAATTAAACTCGTTGACGATAAAAGAGATGTGTCGTTTGTTATCAAACTGGCGTGATTCTTGGATATTTCCGAGCATTTTGTCCTCGATCTCTGGATCGTCCGGATCCGCGAGAACATAAATCTTGTGTACGCCTGTTGCGAGGGGTTTGTCAAGGTCCAAAATTGCAGTCACGCGTTGCAACGTATGTATGCCATCTGCCCAATCCGTGGGTTTAATGGTCACGCGTCCTATAATGTCGGCATCTTCGTCAATTACGCTATCCCCCTCCGCATCTGGGTTCCCTTCAGCAAATACCACCTCAATATCGGAGCGAACGGGACGCCCACCAATATTAATGATCTCTCCGATGAGTTGATAACCGTTCTTTTCCTCATCAAATGTATATCGAATAGGTGCCCTGTCGACTTCATCTGTCCCGATTGCGATGTTCGGACCATCAGGTACTCTGACGATGTTGCGTTCTATTTTTGATGGAATGGCGATTTCATTTCCTGTGCTGTCAGTAATCAGAAGGCGATAACGGACCTGTCGTCCACCCCGTGGCAGCGGAATAGCTTTTTCGAGTTCGTACCATTGTCCGCCCAGAGGCACATCCCCAAGAGGTGCTCGGGCAGGGACCATCTGTATTGTCTCGTCTTCGAAGGTAGCGGTATCATCCCATAAGACTTTTATACTGCGTATACCGCCTGGTCCCTTGTCATCAACAACAAGCACATTAATACTGAGCGTATCTGTGACTTTAATATCAAGGATTTCTTGGATGTCGTGTACAACGGGTGTGTCAATCCAAAACCGAGTTCCACCGATCGCAGCGCGGGTCTCATTATAAGCGAAGACCCGTGCCACACCACCCCCCGGGAGCGCGCTGTTTGGCACGTCAAGACGAATCGTGCCATATTCCCCTTTCCAGACTCTGCCACCCGTCCGCTGCACAAGGTCGTTATTGATATTATCGTCAAAATGATTTGCGAAGGTTGCGAAAGCGGTAAGCGACTCCGTACTAAAATCGGATGCAATCGTAAAACGCTCAGCCCCTGGGACCGCAAGCTTCGGACCTTCAATGGATCCTACCTCGTTTGCCTTGATCACAATTTCGTGGGTCTTGTTGAGCGCGATCCGTTCCAATTCAACCTTTATGTCAAGTTCGGGACGAGCGAGGTGAGATGCTGGGTCTCCGAAAAGTGTATATTGCTCCGTCCCAGGGATCCATTGGGTATTCCGAATGCGACTGACAAAACTAATTTTGGCATCCGCAACAATATGGCCTATCGTTGATGGCAGTTCACCATCGTTAAGGACGAGTTTAGGGGCGCGACCTACGCCGAAAAGGGATTCAAAAAGGTCTTTGTCGAACTCGGCATTTGCTGTGCCGTAGGTTAACCGTGTCGCCGAGAGCGTCGCAATTGCACCGTATTTACCTAACAAAAATTGCTCGCTCAGGCAGAAGTTTCCAACTTGTTGCGGTTTGTCAAACTGTCCATTAAGACAGGTCGTTGTAATAACAAAGGGGAGGTATCGGTTCCGCAAACTGACAACGTCTTCGCTGTGAAAAATAGCCTCATCTGCCCAAGTCTGTATGCCGCCATGCCCGGTATATTCAATGGCAAGTGCCCCCCTATTGATAGCAGAACGAATTTGTGCCCGTGTGCGATCCGGACTTTTAATCTTTCGGAGATAGATTTGGCGAGTATCATATCCAACGGGTATAAGGTCCTGTATCAATTCATCACGCGATATCTCAAAGACACCATCGGATGGATTATCTGTGTTGTCATCTGCCACCTGAATCAAGGTCCCTTGCCACACTCCTGTTTTAAGATGCTGCTCATAATTGATAATCTTTTCAACCATGGTCGCGAGTTCTTCACGCGTCTGCACAGAGAGTCTTCCGATAAGCATATCCGGGAGTGCATCCTCACCGCTGATGTTAACGAAGCGCTGGTCCATAGCGGTTTCTCCACTCGCGGGTGCCCATCCATGATACGTAGGCACAGTGATCGGATAAAGATTATAGGTGCCACGGAAATTCGGATCGCGTCGATAACGCTCAACGGTCGTATTTTTATAATCGTAGTGGGCATCTCCAACGAGGACAACATAAGTGGGCGCAGGCGCTTGCCAGCTGTTATAGGCGTATCGGAGGAACCGACGGATCGCAAACGGATTAAATAAACCATCGCTGAATTCATCGTAGATGTCACCAATATCAACGACCATCGTCGTCAAGCCTTGTGAACGCCGAAATTCGACGAGGGGTTGAATGTGTTCGGTGAAGTTCGGATGCGTAATAACGACATAGTCTGCTTGGTTGGCAGGATTGCGTAACGGCGTTGGCGGCGTTGGAACAAGCGCGTTGATGCTTCGATAGCCAGAACGGCTAATGACGAAATAGCGTGTATGTTGGTTCACTGTATCCTCAAAGAGAATTTGATGACTCGCACCAATACGGGTGACCTCACCACCAGTGAGCCTACTGGTAATACCCTTCTCGTCAATTTGATACACATCAATTGTGTTGTGAAAGATGTTTCGGACATTGTAATGGACTTTGCCACGGTTGCGCGGCTCAGTATTGGTATTGAACTCGAGACGGTTCGCTTGTGCCTGAAAGCCGCGCCAGTAATCGAATTCATACCAATCCAGATAGAAGTCGTAGGAACCGGCAGGGGTGTGATTCTTATCCAATGCCTCAATCCGCATGAAATTCACTTGATTATTATGGACGCGGGCATGTGGAATACTACGGGTAGCGATCTGGGAACCTTGGCGTTTCCATTGTTCGATCCTACCGAGTTGAAGACCGTTGAAAGAGATGCGGGCAAGGTGCAGTGCGTTCCCTCTCCGGGAAGCTCCTTGGAATTTGAGACGTAAGGTTGCTAAGCGATCAATCGCGAGCCGTGGAACAGCCGAGGGCACCTCTATCGGAAAATCCTTTCGACTTGTGTTAATGTTCCCACCCCGGAAAGCGACCCAGAAATAGTGATCGGCAAGTTCAGACTTAATCTCGGTCCCAGACAAGACATCGTGATGCACATTCTCTTCAACTCGAGCACGTGCTAAGAAAGCGGTTGGTGATATCAAGTTTTGGGTCCGCGGCGTTGCATCTCGTTCCTCAACGCGTGACCCCTCAAGGTTTCCAGTATTTGGTTCTCCTTTTAAAGCGAAGCCGAGCCAGTAAACGTTTTCGTCGGTAAATTTATTGTCAGCTAATGCGCGCCCATAAAAGACGATCTGTTCGTTTGCGTCAAGTGTATTGTTTTCGTTTTCATCGAAAATATAAATTCCCTGTTTTTGTCCACTACTCTCCAATCGAACGGTATCAAGGTCAATATCTTCTGGCGCGATACCAGAGGCTTTAATGTTATTATAGGTAATGCGATAGAGATCCGTTCTGGTGATGGGAATTTTAAATCGGAGCGTGCTGGTTGTTAGGGTGGGGGCACGAGGAGCGATACCTCCATAAGGCATCTGTCGTTGACTGCGCCACGGTTTGGCTTGATCATAGTTTCGCAGTGTCCCTTGGAATAGACTTTCAAAAGCCGGAGATTTCCGTGAAAGGATGGAGGGCGCAGCAGAAACAGTTTTGCCTGCGAAAGTTCTTTTCCCCGGGGTCCCACGCGTTGCCGAAAAAGTCGGGAAATCGATACGGAACGTCACAGATTTGAAGATTTTCAACTGCTTTGTTGCCGAATTGTATTGTATCGGATTGATTTGCAGACTCGCGATGCGCTGATCCCGCACAAAACCTATGGGGATAGCCTCAACTAACTGTGTCGGATAAAAGCCTTGCGCCACTGAAGCATCTGGGCGGGAGTTTGTTGTTGGAGAGGGGAAAATTGGATCGTCTGGCGTAATACGAATATTTTCAACGGTTCTTATCTCTGGACGTGCTTGAATGATGGTGACAATCGGTGTCCCGACGATAGGAATACCGAGACGTTGTGTGTGGATAGGTAGACGGGGTTTCCCCACGTCAAGCGTCCAATCCGCACCCGCAAAATAGATTTCGGAGGACTCGGGGGCGTCTGCCGTTTGTTGTCTCTTCCTTATCTGGATTTCAGGGAGTGTGAAACGAGCTGTGAGTGTGTCCGATGTGGTTGCAAGAATCTGTAGAGGGTCTTCGTTTGCGGTGTTTGCTTGGATATTTTCTGCGGATATCCCCAATGCTGATGGGGTCTGTGCTATGGAAACCTGTATTGGAACAGTGTGGAATACAAAAAAAAATATGGGTAAAAAAAATCGAATCTTTCTCATTTTTCTAATTTTTTAATGAAAGGAAAATTAAAAATTTCGCGCAAGCCGCGCGGCACAACTTAATGCCCCCACCAAACTCATTTCGTTAGCGACTCCTTTGCCAGCTATATCAAAGGCTGTCCCGTGGTCTACACTCGTCCGGATGATCGGTAAACCTAAGGTGACATTCACAAGTTTACCAAATCCAAGGAGTTTTATCGGAATATTGCCCTGATCGTGATACATAACGATAACCGCGTGCCAGTGTCCCTGACTCGCCTTGACAAAAAGTGCGTCGGCAGGAAGGGGTCCGTCGATCGGTCCCCAGCGTTCTCGCGCTTGCGCGATGGCGGGACGGATAAGGAACTCCTCCTCTTTTCCGAACACACCGTCCTCACCTGCGTGCGGGTTTAACCCCGCAACAGCAAGTCTCGGTTCCGAGATACCACAATCGATCAGTGCCTGTCGCGTAATATAAATAACCTCAACAATCCGTTCGACAGAGAGATGTTTTGGCACATCGGCTAAGGCAACGTGATTCGTAACGAAAGAGACCGCTGGAATAAATTGGTTGTCGGTTTTTACCATTAAGAGATTTTCGTTTAACGAATCCCTCTTTAACTGATTGCTATCCAATGCTTCAGGGGTACAGAGCATCATTACGACTTGTGGTGTGTTCGTAAAGGCGGCAAGCATTTCCGTGTGTCCTGGATAGGAAACCCCCGCGCGGTGTATGGCAGCTTTGCAGATTGGGGCAGTTGTGAGGGCATCCAATTCACCCTGCATCGTAAGATGCGTCCCTGTTTCAATGGCTTTCACCGCAGCCCCACCCGCGCACGCGTCTACAGTCCCGACAGAAATATCCTGAGCGGATATTGAGGACACATCAAGGACATCAATCGTCCCGTGTTTGGCGACTGCCTGCATCGGGGTTTTGATTATATTGAGGTTCAGTGGTGTTCTGTTGGAAGCTGTGAAGCCGAAACACGCGTCCTGAAGAATAGCAGAACTGCCGATAACAATCGGCTGGCATCGCGAATATACACTTTTATGGGTGAGTGCCTTGACAACGATTTCGGGCCCGATGCCAGCCGCATCCCCCATTGTGAGTCCAACCTTCGGTTTTTTTATCATGGTTCCTTGAACGCAGTTCCACTGCGGTTCTTGAAGTGCGGGATATAAATTCTGCACTCGCACGATGCCTAATATCCATTGGAATCTATTCAAGACCATCGCGAAACAGAGTGAAGCGATGGTCTAACTTCCCTAATTAGAAGTTTGCTGGGCGAGTCATGGCAATTTTCTCCCTGATCCGAGGCGAATGTGCCTCCATCAGGAGATAGGGACTACGAGTTTAACGCTCACTGCGAAGCAGATAGAGCGTTGCGGCACGGGCGCGCGAAACGTTTCCAGCGGGCAATTCAAGTACCTCGTATTCTCGCTCGGAAACCGTCTCATCACCTGACGCGTGAGGTAAACGAATAACATCACCAACAGCGAGCATTTTTCCAGCTTTCGCGACGTGCCCGTTGACACTGACCGCACCTCGGCTACAGAGTGTATTGGCTATTGTTCGCCGTTTCACGAGACGACTGACCTGCAGGAATTTATCTAATCGCATTTTTTCAGACAACTGAAAACCATTTTACACAGGCGGTTGGGAGGCGACCGGCACTTCTACTGGAACTTCGGGCTCCACAATCGGATGTGTGAGTGCTTGTTCCAGGACCTGGGTCATATCGTTGACTTTGTGGAAACGGAGACTTTCCCGAATTTCGGTCGGGATGTCAGCCTCGTCTTTCTCGTTCTCCTCAGGGATGATGATGTCGAAGATACCGTTCCGATAGGCAGCGAGCGCCTTTTCTTTCAAGCCACCAATCGGCAGGACTCTCCCACGGAGCGTAATCTCCCCGGTCATAGCAATATCTTTGCGAACCGACTTCCCAGTGAGGGCAGAGAGAATCGCCGTGGCAAGGGTAATTCCAGCGGAGGGCCCATCCTTCGGCACCGCACCTTCCGGAATGTGAATATGGATGTCCTGTTGATCAAACCGATTGTCAGCAAGTCCAAAAGATTCGGAACGAGAACGAATATAGGCGACAGCCGTCTGGACAGACTCACGCATCACTTCCTGAAGTTGACCTGTCATGCTCAGTTTGCCTTCCCCCGGCATCGTTGTTGCTTCAACAGAAACGATATCACCCCCGATTTGGGTCCATACCATGCCTGTAGCAACGCCCACTTCATCGCGCTCTTCGGCTTTCGTGCGTGTCCATTTTGCTGGTCCGAGATAGTCGCTCAAGTTATCGGGTGTCACTTCAACCTTGAGATCGGGTGTCTCTTCGGTGACGATCTCCCGAGCAACCTTTCGCATGACAGTGGTGATTGTGCGTTCAAGATTTCGCACGCCAGCCTCACGCGTATACTTGTGAATCATCTCAAAGATGGCTTCATTTGTGAAAGCGACATTGTCACCTGAAAGCCCATGGCGTTCGAGCTGCTTCGGAATAAGACCATTCGGGGTAAAAGTAGCGATGTTATGCTTCTCAAAATCTGTATAACCCGGCAACTCGATGATTTCCATCCGGTCCTGGAGGGCAGGCGGTATCGTAACGCGGGTGTTGGCAGTCGTAATAAACATAACATCCGAGAGGTCGAAGGCGATGTCCATGTAATGATCTCGGAAAGTGGAATTCTGTTCCGGATCCAGCACTTCCAGTAAAGCGGACGCAGGATCACCTCGGAAATCCGAACTGAGTTTATCAATCTCATCAAGCAAGAACAGAGGGTTTTTCGACTTGACATCGCGGAGGCCTTGAATGATACGTCCAGGGATCGCACCGATATAGGTGCGTCTGTGTCCACGAATCTCAGCTTCGTCTCGAACGCCACCGAGGGACATTCTCACAAACTTTCTACCTGTGGCGCGGGCAATTGATTTGCCGAGCGAAGTTTTTCCAACCCCCGGAGGACCAACAAGACAGATAATAGGTCCTTTGAGGTGTTTGACGAGTTGTAAAACAGCAAGGTATTCCAACACGTTTTCTTTCGGTTTCTCTAACCCGTAGTGGTCCTCATCAAGTATCCGTTGTGCTTCGGAGAGTTCAAGTTGATGCTCCGTTTGCTCTTTCCACGGCAGCGCGAGTATCCAATCCACATAGGTGCGGATCACACCGGATTCGGCAGATTGCGGGGGTATCTGTGCCAGTCGGTCGAGTTCTTTGAGAGCCTTCTCTTCGGCTTCTTCAGACATTCCGGCGTTTTTCACCTGTTCTCGCAGCTCATCAACTTCGGCAATGTCATCCCTACCCAACTCTTTTTGGATAACCTTCATCTGTTCCTGAAGATAGAATTCACGGTGCGTCTTCTGGACGGATTCGCGAACCTGATTGTGAATGTCATCACGGAGTTCATTGCGTTCCAGGGCTTGGTTCAAAAACTGGGTGATGAGTTGGAGACGCTTAATCGGGTTCATTTCATCCATGACAGCTTGGCGTTCCGATGGCGTGAGATTGAGAATGCCAGCGATAGTATCTGCAAGATGCCCGGGCTCTTCTTGCTCTTTAATGGAACGTTTGACTTCATCAGAGCTTAACCCTTGAGGTTGTGAGCCTCTACCTTGTTCCTGCTGCCGTGTTTTGGCATACTCATTGAAAAGCTTTCTGGCTTCCTTCATGAGGGACTCAGAGGTGCTCGCTAATCCTATCTCCTCATGAACGATTTGCACGTCTGCACTCAAATAGTCCTCGGTTTCTGCAAAACGGAGAACTATTGCGCGGTGTTCTGAAGCAATAGCGATCCGGATGGTGCCGTCGCCGGGTTCATAAGACTCAATAATATTTGCGACAGCACCAACGACATGGAGGTGTTCCGTTGTCACCTCCTCGCCTTCTTCCAACTCCACTTTTTGGTAGAGGAGGAGTATACGCCTATTTGAGCGGAGGGCGGCATGGGTCGCTTGGACACCCATTTGGCGGGCAACATTTAAAAGAGATCTTGTCCTCGGAAAAATCAAAATCGCATCGAAATCCGGGGGCAAGTAGATAACGGGCAAACTTACCGTTTCGTTTTCTTTCGTTGCTGTCGAATTCATATTTTTTTCCTTTAAGCAGTTTTAAGTGCTTCGGATTTCCTATAATCGAGTTGCGGCGGTTCATTTTTACGCACGGTATTTTCGTTAACGTGGCACGCTTCAACATCGTCAAGTGAAGGAAGACGAAAAAGCGTATCAAGCATAATTCTTTCAAAAACAGCCCTTAACCCACGGGCACCAGTTTCACGTTCAATTACCTCATCTGCAATGGCGGTTAGCGCCCCATCCGTCACATGGAATTGCACCCCTTCATAAGCCAAGAGATGCTGATATTGCTTCACCAAAGCATTCTTGGGTTCAGTGAGAATGCGAACGAGAGCTGGAGCATCTAATTCATGAAGGGTTGTCACAACCGGCAGGCGACCAATCAATTCTGGTATAAAACCGTATTTAATGAGATCCTTTGGTGTTACCTGTGCGAGGATTTCGTGAATTCTTCTTTCGCTCTTAGGTTGGATAGGCGAACCAAAGCCAATGCTCTGTTTCCCAAGCCTATCCTTAATTCCCTTTTCCAACCCGATAAAGGTCCCACCACAAATGAACAACACTTTTTTGGTGTTTACCTCAATCATTTCTTGATGTGGATGCTTCCTGCCACCGCGCGGGGGGACGTTCGCTGTTGTTCCTTCAAGAATCTTAAGCAATGCCTGCTGAACGCCTTCACCGGAGACATCACGGGTAATTGATGGGTTTTCAGATTTTCGTGTGATCTTATCAATTTCATCAATATAAATGATGCCTGTTTCCGCACGTGCGACATCACCATCCGCGGCTTGGACCAACTTCAAGATGATATTTTCAACATCTTCACCCACGTATCCGGCTTCCGTCAACGTCGTTGCATCGGTAATCGCAAAGGGCACGTCTAATACCTTAGCGAGGGTTTGCGCGAGAAGTGTTTTCCCCGTCCCTGTTGGACCAATAAGGACGATGTTGCTCTTGTCTAATTCAACCTCGTCAGTCGTGTTGCCATGGTGTAAGCGTTTGTAATGTGTATAGACGGCAACGGATAACGTCTTTTTCGCATCTTCCTGACCAATTACGTATTCATCAAGTTTTGCTTTAATTGCTTGGGGTGAAGGGGGGGCTGCAAATGGGTCTTGTTCATTTTCTGCTCGAGAATCTGTTGTGTTCGCAAGGTCGTTTTCCATTTGCTTGTGGGCATTACTCCCACGTGTCCGTGAAGATCTACGCTGGGTACCATCGCCAGATCCTTCCTGTTCACTCGAACCACTGCTTTTAAAGTCCTCTATAGAAAGGTCAATACTACCATCTGGCTCACGAGTGAGAATGTCATTACAAACAACGATACACTCGGCAAGACATTTCTCGCAGATATTCGCGTCAAGTCCATTAAAAAGTCGTTCGATTTGAGTGTTATTGCGTCTACAAAATGAACAGGACGCACTATCTATAGTGGACGCTGACAGTCGGACAATACATTCAACGCAAATATTTGCTTCTCTGCCCTGAAGGAGTCGGCGAACTTGCGTACTGTCTTGTTGACAGAATGAACAGAACAGATCACGATGGATAGATTCGGACATAGAAGTTCTCTCCTTTTCTAATAGTTATCAGTCCAGAGGATTTTCTGTGAAATCTTCGCAAGCCTTGGAATATGCCAAACTCAGGTGAATTGTTACCGAGACACCTCTTTAACTGACGACTATTCCCAACTGACAACTATCCCTGCTGTATGGCACGTTGGGAGACGACTTGATCAACGAGACCGTATTCAAGTGCCTGTTCGGCAGTCATGTAATAGTCACGGTCGGCATCAACCGCGATCTTCTCGATATCTTGACCCGTATGCCCCGCTAAAATAGAATAAAGTCGATCGCGTTCCTGCAGAATCTCTTTTGCATGGATGCTAATGTCAGAGGCTTGACCACCGATACCACTCGCCATCGGTTGGTGAATGAGTGCTTTTGCATGAGGGAGCGCATAACGCTTCCCGGGTGCCCCCGCGGCGAGAAGAATAGCCCCCATACTATAAGCTCTACCTAAACACCATGTCTGCACATCTGCTTTGATATACTGCATCGTGTCATAGATTGCCAAGCCAGCAGAAACAGAACCTCCGGGTGTATTAATGTAAAGCACTATGTCTGCATCCGGATCCTTTCCCTCAAGGAAAAGCATCTGTGCCGTTACAATATTCGCGATGACATCATCATCAATCGGGGTCCCAATCATGATAATTCGATCTTCAAGTAGACGAGAATAAATATCGTATGAGCGTTCGCCTCGGCTGGTTTGTTCAACTACGATAGGTACAAGGTTCATTTTTTTTAGTAGTTTTCAGTTATCGGTTATCGGTTTTCAGTTACAAGAGACATTCGTTGAACGATACCCCTCTTAACTGACAACTGACAACTGAAAGGTTTTTTCGCAAGAAAAAACCCGGTGAATGCCACATGGCATTCATACCGTTGATTCACCGACAACTATTATTAGGTAATGATGAGCGACTGCTTGGCGGATGCACGATTAATCAGAAACTGATAAATTTTCTCGTGTTGCAACTGTCCCCGGAAATCCTCTAATCGGTTGTTTGACTTTAGCAGAGAAGCATATTGTTGAGCGTCCCGATTTTGTTGTTCCGCAGCGCGTCGAATCTCGTATTCTAATTCATCATCGGATACGGAAATGCCTTCCTTCTCAGCAATCGTCTCGAAAATCCATGACTGTTTTGTTTGTTGAATAACATCGCGACGTAACTCATCGGGCAAGGTATCCATGTTAATCCCAGCATCCTCAGGACTTCTGTGCTCATTTGCCAGTTGTTGTTTGACGTTCAGAAGTGTTTGTTGGACATATTGATCGACTAACGGGTCTGGGATGGTAATCTCGATTTTTTCGATGAGTTGCTCCAGCAATTCCGCCTTCTGCTTATCAACATGTAGACTCGTCTCTTCCTCAACAAGATTGTTCCATATCAACCCATAAAGTTGGGAGTAGTTTTCATACCCAAGGTCTTTGGCAAACTCGTCATCTAAGGGGGGGAGTTGTTTTTCCGTGATAGCGTGCAGCGTTATTTCGTATTGAGCGGATTTGCCTGCCAGTTCAGCGACATTGTGGTCTTGTGGGAAATCAATATTTACGTTATTTGTATCCCCAATCTCCATTCCGATTAACGTCTGCTCAAGTTTTTCGTGTATAGCCCCAACCCCGAGTTCTATATCGACATCTTGCCGGGATTCAGCATCAATACGATTTCCGTCGAGTAAACATTCCCAGTCTATCCGAACACAATCCTTCTCTTGGACCTGCCGTTCAATGTCAAGCGGTTCATAGGTGGCAGATTGCGCTTGCAACCGCGTAATATAAGCATCAACATCTTCACGGGGCACGTTAACAGGGTTTTTATCGGTTACGAGTTCATCATAACTCGGAAGGCTGATGTTCGGGCGAATGTCTACAGTCGCTGAAAACGTGAAAGGCTCGTTTTCTTTGACGTTTAATTCATTAAGGGGCGGTGTGAAGGTGGGTTGTGTCAGGGCGTTGAGCCGCTCGTTGTAGATTGCATCTTCGTAGGCAGGAGCGACAAGATAGCGAACAGCTTCGCTGTTGACGTATTCGGGGAATCGCGATTTGAGGATTGCTATGGGGACACGACCTTTCCGGAAACCCGGAATAGAGACTTGGGTGCGTAACGACTCACAAGTTTCCGCCAGTGCTGCATTGACATCTTCAGCAGGAATCTCTATGTCCAAACGGACTCTTGTGGTCTCTAACTTTTCAATTTGAACTTTCAACTTTTCTGTCCTCACACCAGGCGTTCAAAGCCCGAAACCTATAGATATTGCACCCCGCTGAGGTGCTTAAAAAAAATTGCGGATCTCCAACGGAGAGCCATCTCTGTACCGAGTCCAATCCTACCGCTATCACCACCCTCAAATACGATGATGGGCGAGGAGGGACTTGAACCCTCACGAGGCGTAACCCCAATAGATCCTAAGTCTATCCTGTCTACCAATTCCAGCACCCGCCCGAACGCGCTTTATAACAGTCTTTCGATGCGCCGTGAAGGAATCGAACCTTCAACCGCCTGATTAAGAGTCAGATGCTCTGCCAATTGAGCTAACGGCGCGCCTGTTCCCGCTGTGGAACATTTCTCTATTCCCATAGACGCTATAACTACCACTCGCTAATTGTTAGGTGTGCTTTCAAAGCCAACACCCAGCATCCAAAAAATATTCGCGTCCGGAGGGATTCGAACCCCCAACTTATAGTTCCGAAGACTATTGCTCTATCCATTGAACTACGGACGCATATTAAAGGTGGATGATGGGATTTGAACCCACGCCCACTTGATCCACAGTCAAGTGCTCTACCCCTGAGCTACATCCACCATGCTTTGATCCTGCTCGGAAGTCACGCCATCACAATCGCGTGACTCCCTATCAAGCCGTCTGAAAAGCACGCCCAGCAGGAGTCGAACCTGCAACCTACGGATTAGAAGTCCGTTGCTCTATCCAATTGAGCTATAGGCGCTCGTGCTACAAATTTTGTTCGTTTCTGAATCGGGGCGAGAGGATTCGAACCTCCGACCTTCTGCTCCCAAAGCAGACGCGCTAGCCGGGCTGCGCTACGCCCCGAAAG
>VXPE01000105.1 GCA_009839745.1 Candidatus Poribacteria bacterium | reverse complement strand
GCATAGATACATGGTTGTCTTTCCACAAACACCGCGAAATCATAGGTCTCATCAAGACAATCACAATCAAACGTGATAAGTGCGGAGACTACTGGATATACTTTTCGTGTGAGAATGTTGACGATTCCGACCCCAAAGCCAAGACGGGTAAGAGCGCAGGTTTTGACTATGGAAACAAAACATTTCTCACCAGCGACGCAGGTGATAAGATAGCATCTCCGCAGTTTCTCAAACAATCGCTGAAGACGTTGCGATCTCTCAACAAGGCACTGAGTCGGAAAGTCAAAGGTTCGGGCAATTGGTGGCGGGTTTCCGTTCGTGAACTTGCACGGCTTCACCGCAAGATTGCCAGACAACGAGCAGATTGGCAGTGGAAACTTGCTGACGACCTTTGCACAACGTTTGATACACTTTGCTTTGAAACATTGAACCTTGATGGGATGAAACGGCTCTGGGGACGCAAAGTGTCTGACCACGCCTTCTACGAGTTTCTGCAGATATTGGAACAGAAATGTGCAAAGCACGGTAAAACACTCGTCAAAATCAGTCAATGGACACCGACGACGAAGCCGTGTAGTGATTGCGGATACCATAATAAAGAACTCTCTCTTTCAGATAGGCAGTGGACGTGTCCCGAATGTGGTTCAGACCACGATAGAGACGTAAACGCTGCTATCAATATCAAACGGGCAGGCTTGGCTGCCTAAAGTGGAGCGGTTGTTAGACGTTCAACCTTCGGGAAGAACGCTTACCGCAAGGAAGCACAAGTCCCAACCTTTAGGTTGTGGGTACCTTTGACAATCGCTTCTGGGTTCATGGTAAATGAGATCTCCACCTCTACTGAATGATGCAATCATACCATAATTTACTGAAAAATGTAATTTTTTTCAAATGGATGTGTTACACGCTACGAGTCCTCTTTTTTCTTGCTATCTGACTTTTTGTGTTATATAATCACATAGTTTTCAGTTATCGATTTTCAGTTGTCAGTAAGAAGAAGTATTTATACAAACCGTGTCACTGTAGGATTAAAAACCGGCAATTCAAGAATTTTTTTATCCACAGCAAACATTCATCTACGAAAATCTGACATTTAGACAATTTTGATTGATAGGAGAGACTTATGCACGTTGGACTTATGGGAGGGACAATTCGACGCCAAACGCTCAGCGAGACGCTGGACGCTATTGTGGAACACGATGTCCGTCATTTACAATATCATGTGCCTGCAGGACTATCGCTTGAAGAGGTTCGCAAGGAGATAGACGACCGACAGATCACGATCTCGGGACTTGGGGGCACCTACAACATGATTGATCCCGATGTTGAGAAACGGCATGCTGGATTGCAGATGTTGCGTTCTGTCGCGGAGCAGTGTGCTCCGATGGGGACATCCGTGATTACGATCTGTACCGGCTCGCGGAACCCGGACAGTATGTGGCGCGCACACCCTGATAACAATACACCGGAGGCGTGGCACGATCTCGTTGAATCTATGAAGCAGGCACTGGCGGTCGCCGAGGAATACAAGGTGGTGCTTGCGCTTGAACCTGAAGTCGCGAACGTGGTCGATTCTGCCCAGAAAGCACGACGGCTGCTCGATGAGATGCAATCACCCTATCTGAAAGTTTGTATGGACGGCGCGAATATCTTCCACAAAGGGGAACTCCCGAAGATGCGTGAGATTCTTGATGAGGCGTTCGCACTGCTTAAGGACGATATTGCCTTGGCACACGCAAAAGACTTGGACCGCGATGGTGAGGCAGGTCACCTCGCCGCTGGGACAGGGTTGCTGGACTACGATCAGTATCTCGGTCTGCTAAAGGAGAGCGGTTATGACGGGGCAGTCGTATTACACGGGCTATCGGAAGAACAGGTGCCTTTCTGTACAGGGTTTTTACGGGAAAAGATCGCTGCCTTATAATAGTGATCAGGTTTTTAACCGTTATAACGCCAGGTGGGAATTAACCAGAAACCACCGCGAAACGTAGTGGAGCGGTGCCCCAGATTTAATCGTTTAAAAATTAGATTTTCCCGGACATCCGTTCTGCCAACCGAGCGAGTGCGGGTGAAGTGTCCAATTTTTCGAGTTCCGCTTCGATCAGAGTAAAGTGTTCTGTCTCAGCGAGTGCGGTTTTGATGGCTTCATCAAACTCACCTTCGGTTCGGACATAGTAGCCGCGTCCTGTTCCAAAGAGGGTTGGCATGGCGCTATAGTTCCAACAACCTATGTCGTTAAAGGGACCGTCGAGGAGATGCCGTTCAGTGCCATATCCGTGATTATTTAAAACAAGCACAATCGGATTGAGTCCGTAACGGACGGTCGTTGAGAGTTCAGTGCCTGTCATTTGGAAGGCACCATCTCCGACGATAACGAGACACCGCGCCTGCGGCATACTCAGCTGCGCCCCAACGGATGCCGGCACTGCGAATCCCATTGAGGTATAGTAGGCAGGACTGATGAAGTTGGTATGTTGATGGATACGCAGCTCGGCAGCCCCGAAGAGGCTGTCCCCGACATCCGCGATAACCGTCAGTTCGTCGTTTATGAATTCATTCAGGTGTTGAAACAACCGACAGGTTGTTAAAGGTTTATCGGGTTCGACTTTAAACGGTTCCGTATCTGGAAATGCCCAGCCCAAATTCGGTTTCCGTCGCCTTCGGAGTTTCGGCGAATTGAGACCGTCAATAAAATCGTCGAACATCACCTCTTCGTAATTATGATAACGGATTGCGATTTTTTCCGAGGTGGCGTAGATTGAGTGGGCTCGATCGAGATTTGCGGTGTAAATCCCAAGGTTCACATCCGTCATGAATGCCCCGAGGATGATCACACAATCCGAGTCTTCAACAAATTGTCGGACCTCTTGTCTCCCCATCGCACCCTCGTATATCCCCAAGTAAAGCGGATGGGATTCCGGCACTACCGACTTTCCAAGGAGCGTTGCCACGACTGGAATCCGTTTTTCATCTATGAGTCGCAGTAATTTATTTTGGTAGCCGAATCTGTGGAGTTCTACACCCGCGAGAATGACAGGTCTTTTACTGTGGTTGATGAAATCAATAGCCTCTTCAACGGCGACCTCCAGTGTTTCCGGATCGCTGAGATGTCCACCCGTTGAGGGACGTTGGTAAAGCGTGCCGCGGACATCCACCATATCGCGTGGAAGTTCAATGTATCCGGGACGTTTGTAGCGGTAAACGGCATCGAGCACCCTGTCGATTTCGTTGAAGGCGGTAAAGGGTTCGTCAAGGAGTGCCGTTGCGACGGTTATCTCATCATAGATACGTTGCTGTGTATGGAAATCCCTGACTTTATGGTGGAGGAGTTCATCTTTTCCGTGTTCTCTGATGCCGGGGGCACCACTGATAACAACAACGGGTGATTTCTCTGCGTAGGCACCCGCGACAGCGTTCACCATGGATAACCCACCGACGCAATAGGTAACACAGGCGGCACCCATGCCTTTTATCCGAGCATAAGCATCGGCGGCGTAGCCTGCTGCGTCCTCACGGGTCATACCGATATGCTGAATTGAACTCTGTTCGATGAGGTCATAGAACCGCAGCACATAATCCCCGGGAACGCCGAAAATGTGTTCAATGTCGTAGCCCTCTAATTTTCTGAGTAGGTATTCGCCGATCGTTGGAGGTCTGTTGTACATGGTAGCACCTCGCCGTGGGGTTGTTGTTTCTATAAATCCGTGCGTCCGACATCATTTTTCGTGGCGTAGACTGGCGAATGCGCGTGTGGCATTCGCAAAGACTCTGTGCTATTAGCAGCATGCCTTGGCATTTACGATTGTCTTAGTTTTTCGATGTCTGTTTCTGGGATACCTGTTGCTCTTGCGATGACTTCAGTGCTTACGCCTTCGCTAATCAGTGCGCGAGCGATGGTAATCTTTTCCTGTTGCCTTGTATCTATTAGGGTATCTTCCCAAGATTCTTCATCCTTAAGGACCCTGCGCTCCGCAGGCGAGATGTTGTCCAGTTTAACCGCATCAATCACTCTCTCAAAAATCGGGGAGTTATAGAGACTTTCGTCTATTTCTCCATCCAGAGAATCCAAAACGAGTTCCAACCACGCTTTGAGGCCCGGCGGTGTCTTATCGTTGACCATCCGCGGGACCACAAACACAAGTTGATGCGGATAGACATTGACTTTCCGGCTAAATTCGTTGACCGGATTGAAATCCGAGATAGCCACACTGAAGTCGATGTCGCCCTCGCTATACGGACTCGTTAAGACAACAATCGTGTAAACCGTCCGATTGAACTGATACGCCTTGCTGTTTTTCACCTGTTCGACGAGGTTGATAAGATGATAATATAGGAAACGGTCGTAGAAGTGTCGTTCTTTGACATGTTGTATCTCAACCACAATACGAGATTCTGGATCCTCAGCAAACAAATCGTATTCAATATCAACTTGTCCAATGGGTTCAAGGAATTTGTAGCCGCGATGCACCTCATCGGTATGAAATTTGATACCTAAGATGTCTTCGGCAAATTGACAGAAGATATCCGGTTGACCGAACGCTTTCTTAAAAGCTGTGTCGTATCGTAACGGAACAACCTGAGCCATTTTTTACTCCTTTTTAGTATCAATATCCTATGAGAATAGTACCTTTTAGTGGCAGCACCAGTCGACTGCTGATGTATAGCGTCTCCAAAAACGTATAAACTTTCTGGAAGTCATCTCCGCCTCTGTAATTGTGACGAGTCGCTTTGAAGTCAATCGCGAAGGGCGGATCCGTTATGACGAGATCGACACATTCCTCCGGCATTTCGGACATCAGTTGAATACAATCACCCTGTTTAATTATGTCAATCCATTCAGGTTGTTTCATTTCTCGACCGCCATTAAGATTTCGAGGAATGCTGTCATGTACCCGATGGCGTATGCGCGGCCTCGGTGTCCCCAGTCTGTGTCATCAACGATATGTGGCACATGGTCGGTAATCATGAAGCCTGTAAAACCGACCTCTTTCAGTGTGCGCATCACGTCAAACATATCGCAATTGCCGTTGTTGACGAAGGATTCCGCAAATTTTGGGACATGCCCTTG
The DNA here is from genome assembly GCA_009839745.1 of Candidatus Poribacteria bacterium. Lineage (NCBI taxonomy): Bacteria > Candidatus Poribacteria > Candidatus Poribacteria bacterium. Next base: position 21,303 of record VXPE01000105.1, on the reverse strand, counting down.
CACATCTCGGAAATGGACGTAAAAAATCTTGTCGCGTTCTCCGAAATAACGGATCGCATCCGTGACACCCGGTCCCATTTCGGACCAGGAACCGACACAGAAATCGAGTCCGTGTAGGGGACTGTCGGCGATTTCCATACCGCGTTTGAAACCCTCAAAGTTGCGGAACAGGCGCGGCACACCCGCAAGCGATTCGACAGGCGGATCGTCTGGGTGGAGCGCGAGCTTAACGCCTGCCTCTTCTGCGACGGGCAGAATGGCGTTCATGTAATACTCGTAATTCTCCCATATCTCGTCTTCCGTGTAAACACGCCCGTGCGTTAAAGGCGCGTCTTTAACCTGTTCCATATCGAAACTGGTAACCGCAGCACCGCCTCTACCGAGTGTTGTTCGGGAGGTCCGCCAGACTTCGTTGGGCATCCAGTGGTACCCGAATATTTCAACACCAGCCTTGCCGAGGTTGCGGATCGTCATCGCCATGTTCTCAATCTGGGCATCGCGTCCGGGCAAACCGAGCATCGCTTTGTCGTAAAAGGAGACAGGCACGTTCTCAAGTGCGGCTAACCGTAACCCAGCATTCTCTATCTCTGTCCGGAGATGAAGAATGTCCATGAATTCCCAGCGTTCTGTGCCGGGGAGTTGGGGTGTGTTGAGCAGCACATCTTCAACCCCAAGTTGCTTGATGAATTTCAGTCGTTCTTCACTGAGTTCACTGAATTGACCTAAGCCGAGACGCATTTTCTGTGCCATAGTTCTCTCCTTTTTAATCTGTTGCTCCTGGACGGAGTTTCCTTCGTCAACTCCGATCTAAAATTGTTAAGAAACCTGCTTTAGGTTGGGACAGGTTTTTTAACAATTGGAATACTGTCCTGACAACGGAAGGACAGCCCAGGAGCAATTGTTAAAAATTCTTGTCGCTATCCAGTAAAATGGTGACAGGACCGTCGTTAATAAGTTGGACATCCATCATCGCTTGAAAAGTGCCGCCTTGCGTGGGAACGTTGCGTTTCTCTAAAGCGGTGATAAATTCTTCATACAGCGCATTCGCGACTTCGGGACGAGCGGCGTTGATAAAACTGGGGCGTCGTCCTTTGCGACAATCCCCGTAGAGGGTGAATTGCGAGACGACAAGTGCAGCCCCACCCGTTTCAAGGAGCGAACAATTCATTTTACCCTCCGCGTCCTCGAAGATACGTAGATTGGCGACCTTGTTGGCAATGTATTCTAATTCTTTTGTCGTATCCTCGTGGGCAACGCCGAGGAAAATGAGAACGCCTGCTCCTATTTCGGAGACGCGTTCCCCATCTACCGTAACACTCGCGGATTTGACGCGCTGAACAACTGCTCGCATCTTTCTAATTTTCCTTGATAATTCTTTCAGTTTTTATCCTAAAAGAGCAAATTTTCACCCTCAAATGCCTGTGTCTCTTCGCCGCCGAACGTTAGGTTAAACTGGAATCCGGGTTGGCTGTTGAATCCGAGTTGGAACGCAAGCGTATTCGATAGTTCATAGCGGAATCCGATCCCGATGAGGTTTGTCACGTGTATACCGGCATACGGGAGTTCGCGCGAGAAGTCGGCTATCAACCACATGTTGTCAGAGACAGCGATCTCACCGCCGACTTGCCAATTGAGTGTAAAAAAGTCAGTCGTTTTGAGTGCCTTTGAGGTTAAGAAGACGCCGACACCGGCATGGAGTTTAAAGAGGCTGCCGAATCTTTGTGTGCCTACGAGATAGGTGTTGATACCGACAAACGGGAATCCATCGGCAGGACTGTGGTCAAGAAATTCGTTGTCTGTGTTGAGGCGATCATCTGCGGTGAACCCGAAATGCGCGTCGCCACCGACAGAAATACTGGGTAGATTGTCGTTCCGGTCGGGTTTAATGTTATATTTGAGTCCAAGGCTGCCGTCGAAGAGCGGCTGGTCGTAGACGCGACGATTGATGTTTGGGTCGTCAGCAGTCTCAGTGGCGGTGTTGTAGAAGTCGTGGACGATTTTCCGCACCCCGCCTGTCGAGAAGGTGCCGCCGAGCACGAGGTCGAGTTCGTCGCTTAACCCGTAAGCGAATTTAACAGGAATCAGGAAGGTCTCGATTTCCAGGCTTACGCGATGGGTTTCCTCAAATCCACCGATATCAACCATCTGCCCGAAGTCCGGTAGCAGATCCACTTTCGGATATTGAAAGAATCCGAACGTGGTACTGGAGCCTCCCTTACCGACGGGTTCCGCAGTTTGGATAGTGCTGAGGTGTGAGATGGGAGGCAACTGTGCCCAGAGGGGTGTTGTTATGCCTGTGAGCAGCAATAAAGTACAGATGATCAGAATGAAGGCTTGCGTGTTGTGCTGTCTCTTTTTCGGCGCATAACGGGTAAGCCCAGAATTTAATTTAGAAAAATTGGCGTGCATGGATGTATCCTTTAGTGTTATGTCGTTATTCGAGATGCTTGGCAGAGGCACTGCACCTATCGCGATTTCGCCTCCACAAGCGCGCTTTCGTCGCGGCGTCCGTCAGGTCCGGGTGTATTGTCATAGGCGGTGATATAGTACTTCTTGAATTCTAATGCTTGACCTACGAGAATCGGGTCTTCACCGGGGATCGTGAAAGTGCGCTCCTTGGGTCCGACTGCAGGGCGCGGGAGGAGTTTCCCAGCGGCATCTCTGGTATAGAGTTGGTACCCAGCAAGATCGGGTTCCGTGTTCGGGGTCCATGAGATAACCGCATCGTATTTTGTATTAAAGAGAGAACGCGCCAGATAACGCACCCGAACGTCTTTCGGAGAGGCAGGCGGCACATTTGGGACTGCTGCCGTAATCGTCGTGATTGCCTCTGCGCCGAATTCATCAACACCCGCAACGCGATAGACCTTTCGAGTGCCATCGACTTGAAAATCGTGGTCAAAATAGTAGAGTCGATCTCGCTTCGGCTCGGCAATAAGCTCGAAACGTAGCGGTTTGTCATCTTCGGTGTCGAGTGCAGCGTAGACGCGGAAGATAGAAAAGTCGTAAGGGAATTCATAGCCATCCCAAAAGAGTTTGATGGTAAGGTCGGTCGGATCACCGAGTGTAACGTTCGGGGCAGGCGGTGGCACGCTTGGGGTCGCCAAAGCGGTTTTCCAGATGCGGCGTGGATCTTCAGTCTCAGCGGGCGGATTTGCCGGGTCCGGCGTTTCAACACCGTTGGCATCGAGGTAACTGATGCGATATTCGTAGGCGAGAAGCCGTCCAGACGCATCGCGTCGGTCGTTTTCGAGATTTTGGGTGTCAGTAAATTCGTTTGCGGGGGCATCGACAGATCCGACTTGCTGGAATTCCGGGTCTGCACCCCCCGTGGACCGTCTGTAGATGCGGTATGCTTTGATGCCCGCCTGTCCAGTGTCGTTCCACGTGACCCGGACCTGCTGATCGCCAGCGTAAAGCGTGAGACCATCCGGCGCGCCGGATGTCCGCAGGTTCTCGGGGTCGAGCGGGTTCGCAAAGTCTTCGTTACTCGTGCAAGCATGAAGGAAAACCAACGCAAGCAACACAGGAAGACTTAACACAACCATAATCTTACTGGTGGGTCGTCTGCCGAAAAAATCTGGACTGTGATTTTTATGATTCATGTGATTCACCGTGATTATCGGAGATTTTATCCCTATGGATTTGGAGAACACTTCTTTACCGATGGCTATTAAAAAAGGTGCAGAAGGCTGAGACTCGCGCGCCGAGTTTGGAAATCGTAGTGCGGATGCAACTGGAACGGGGTCCTCGGCAGTAACAGACTCGTGTTTTCGGGGAGGCGGTTGCTGATACCTCTCAGACGTGTGAGCGGGATTCCAATATCGGTCTTCCAGTTTTCCGCTGAAGATGCTCCGTCCTCTACAACTTCGGGGGTATCCAGTTGGTTGTAGATTGAGAAAAGCACAGCAAGTCCCACAAATCCAAGACCTACACGGGACATGATCGTGCCGGCATTCCGCCTGGCGCGGAAAGCGTCTTTGTGTGTTTGGATGTCCGATTGGATTGCAGCGTTGAGATAGTTATCGTAATGGTTCTGAGAGGAGGCTTTTAAGAAACTGCTTCCGAACTGGAGACTCATACCTGAAGCAAAGAGGGCAATTGGTAGAACGTTCGAGCGACGCGCAGCATCGGCGTGCTGACCCGTTAAGATGAAAATGAGAACGCAACTGCTGACAAATGCGATGTATTTTTGAGGGGTGCTATAACGTTTCATCAAGCTTATTCCTTTGTTGAGAGATCCATTTTTATAAAGTTTACTCCATTTTTTCTTGAAAGTCAATGCTTTTTGCTATGATACGGGAGTCGCGGTTTGAGGGGTGCGCCTGCCGGAATGATAGCGCATTGAGCCCTCGGTTCTCAGTAACGAGGAATCTCTGTTTCCAGTTTACATCAAAGTAAAACTGAATATCCATAGGGGGATGGTGAATTCTATTGACAATCGGCGAAATGCATAGTAAAATTAAAGAGAACCTTTCTGAAATCAAGATTGTCTCAATTGTAATAAATAGATAGAAGAAACGGGTAGATAGGTAGGGACGCTGTCTTAAAGTTCAACGGAGAAGAGGAATGCAATTGAAAATCGTTAGCACTCGAAAAAGCATCGTTGCGAAGTTAGGGCTCGGTTGTGTCGTGTGTCTACTCCTCGGGTTTGGGATATTACTTTACGGGCAAGACAAAACGAAAGTGGAATTTATTGCTACAAAGCCGGATATAAACCCGATCAAAAAAACGGAAAGCGACTCGGCGAAAACACAAGCACTGCTGAAAATGAAGGAGCAAGCCGCAGCACCAGCCAATAGGTTCCGTGCACGTCAAAATCGAGGGAGCATCGACTTCGGGGAAAATGCGGCGTTCTACAAAGTAATTATTGACAACAATCTCTTTCGTCCCCTTGGCTGGACCCCACCGAATAACGAACCCGCCTATAGTTTAATTGGGACCGCTGTTGGGACAGAGGGTGCCGTGTCGCAGGCAACGCTGCTCGAGAAAAGATCAAATCGGTATCACTTTGTGACGATAGGGACAAAACTCGGCGATATGACCGTAAAGGACATTCAGGCAAAGCAGGTAACCCTGGACAACGCTGGAAAACCTATAACGTTGAAGGCAGGCGAGCTTCAGTTTCTTACAACTGCGCGCGGGCGCGAAACCGGTAAAGCTACGCAAACCAGCGAGGGGCAGTCCGAAAAAGCGGGAAGTAATAATCAAGGAAACCAAGCCACTGCTAAAATGGAAGCTGAAAAACGTAGACAAATGGAGATGAAAGAGCAGGCAGCAGCGTGGGGAATGAAACCGGGTGAATTAGCAGAGAAAATCAGGAATGCGTCGCCAGAGGAACGACGCGAGATAATGCAGAAAATGCGACGAGAACGGGCAGAACGCGGGGGTAGAAGAGGACGGGCGCGCGATCGGTAGTCTACAGTTTACACATATTCGTCTTTTTTCAAGGCGCGGCTTTAAACCGCGCCTTTCTTTGTTCCGATACCTATGCTGCGTCTTGGGCGTTCTCTGGCATGTTTTCAAGGCGAGAGAGCCAGTAACCGACATCAAACGAGTCATCACCGGTGAGGAAACGCCATTGCTTGATACGGTTGACGATTTCAAGCCGGACATCGTTCCCATACCATCTGTGATTTCTGCCTAAAGCACCGTGGATCCCCGGTGTGTCTATATCGTCGGTGTTCCAGAGTTGGCACTGACGGACTGTTGGGTTGAGGCGAAGTTTGAACATATAGCGCGTGCGGTCTGTGAGATTCGGTTGCGCACAGTGCCACATCCCGTGATGTACCACAATTAGTGTGCCAGCATTACAAGCGATAGGCAGTTGCCCGAGGAAGTTTTGATACCGCGCGATGTCCGTTTCACAGACACGGCGATAATGGCTCCCCGGTAAAATCATTGTCCCTCCCATTTCGCGCGGCGTGTCGTGCGAGAAATAGAAGAATTGGATGTCGAAGTGCATCCGTAGGTCGATAATCGCATCGGCATGCCAAATTTGCCCGATATCGTTTTGAGGGCGGACGATGTGAACAGCGTGGTGATCGTAAAGTGGATTCTCACCGACCAGACTGTGGATGATGCCCTGTACTTCCGGAAGTCGGAAAACTGTGCCAACAGCAGAATCATCGTCCCAGACTTCGTTTAAAACCGTGCCGCCGCGTCCACGCACAATAATACCCTCTTCCATTTCGGCGTGTGCCGCTTCGTTCAAGGCGCGCGGAATGAGTTCGTCGAAGCGGAGATACCCGTCCGCTACGAAATTCGCCATCTGTTCCGTATTGAGCAAATACTTTTTGTCACTCATGAAAGTTTCTCCAATTTCTCCAGGATATATTCAAACCTGAGATATGAAGTATGATATTCCATGCCGGGGTAGGCAGGGAATTGTTGTGGAAACTGAATCACCCGCCAGCCGTCTTGCATCGCCTCCACAACCGAGTTATAGGGCGGTGTCTCGCTGTCCCCTGTGGTATAGCGTTTTTCACCTGTACCATCGTAGAGTGCCCAAGCGACAACGCCACTGTTTAAGTCAGGTGTGTGCAGATGCAGCACGAGGAGTTGTTGTCTCAATTCAGACATATTTTAATTTTACCTTTTAATCTGGCTCCATGTCGTCACCAGTTTCCCACCGGGTTGAACGTCTAACGTAACGACCATTCCATCTTCGATTAATTCGTTGATTTCCTTCTCACTGAGGGCTCTGTCGTAAAGCACTACCTCATCAATAACGCCTGTCATCCAGTAGTTCCCGATGTCGCATCCACCGATAAAAAGAAAATTATCGTGGTTATCGGGTTTCGTCCCTGGCGACACTTCGGCATCTACTTGCCCATCAAGATAGAATTTGAAATCAGAGCCATCGTAAGTGCCTGCGGTGTGATGCCAATCCCCATCTGTTGCAACGGTTTTGGCATCGAAGGATTTCCAGCCGGCGTTTGTTGTGAAAGAGTAATGGATAACCCCGGTATTAATATGACCGAAAAGCCCGTAGTTTCTACCGGTAGGATTGCGGTTCTCTTTTGAAGCGATGATTTGCCACGCGCCGGAGACTTTTGGGATATTTATCCATGCGGCAATTGTGAACTCGCTCAGGTCAAGTGCGTCGTCATCATCGACCGTTACCATATCCGATCCACCGAATTCCATTGCACCATCAAACTTACCTTTAACCCATTTTGGCTTACCTTGCGCGATTTTTCCATCCAACCCGTTACCGGAGGAATCCTTAACGGCTTCCCCTTTGCCCTCATCCAGCAACCACACACCAACGAGTCCGTCTGTATCGAGTGCCAAAGCATGGGGTGCCGTGAAGTGTATTAACGCTAAGAGACTCAGCGTTAGGAATGGTAGCACTTTGGACATCAGTAGTCCTCCTTGTTGAACAACCTTGATTATGGAATTCAAGGCTATGAATTAGACGACGGTTTCAGGCGGTATCGTTGCATCCTTTGGAACGATAACAATCCCATCCCGGATATAGTAATTGTCGCCATCCAAATTATCGACACCATCTCGGTTGACGAGTACAGAATTATCACCGATACGCGCATTTTTGTCAATGATTGCATTCTGGATAAGGCAATTCTGCCCAATGCCGATATTCGGGATGCCTGCTTGTGCGTTCTCTGCTCGGGATGCGTCCGATTCGTAGTAGTCTGCCCCCATGAGTACCGACTGATAAATCCGACTGCGGTTGGAGATGATACTTCGGATACCGACAATGGTCCTATCAATTTCAGAGTCATCGATGATAGAGCCTTCGGCGAGGATTGAGGATCGGATGCTACTGCTGTTGACTTTGGTGCTGGGGAGGTGCCGCCTATTGGTATAGATCGGTGCCTGTTCATCGTAGAAATTGAACGCAGGCGCGGTGTCGGTGAGTGCGATATTCGCCGAATAGAAGGAGCGAATGGTCCCTATGTCCTCCCAATAACCGTCGAAAAAGTAAGCAGAAACCGGAAGCGTCTGAATGCTTTTCGGGATAATATCCTTGCCGAAGTCGACGTTTGTGTCATCTCGAAGGATCGCTTGCAAGACCTCTCTATTAAAAATGTAGATTCCCATTGAGGCGATGTATTCTCTACCGTGAGGTTCAATTCCTCGGGATGTAAAGACTTCGGGTTTAACGCGTAACTGATCCAGTTCCTCTTCGGTTTGGGGTTTCTCGACGAAATCAACGATGCGTCCGTTCGCATCCGCCTGAAGGATGCCAAGCCCGCTCGTATCCTCTCTTTTCACCGGAATTACGGACACAGTGATGGCGGCGTTAGATTCGGTGTGAACTTTGAGCATCTCACGGTAATCCATTCGATACAGGTGGTCACCGGCGAGGATCAAGACATAATTGTCTGCGAAACGCGGGTTGAGAATGTAAGGTTGGTTGTGTTTGACTGCGTCCGCTGTTCCCTGATACCACTCTTCGCCCATCAGTGTTTGTTGTGCTGCGAGGATTTGGACGAACCCGCGGCGGTATGTATCAAAGCGGTACGTCTGCGCGATATGTCGATTCAAGGAGACAGAATTAAACTGCGTCAGGACATAGATGCGTTCCAAACCTGAATGGAAGCAATTACTAATAGGTATGTCCACGAGTCGAAATTTGCCTGCGATCGGGACACTCGGTTTCGCCCGGTCGCGGGTCAGTGGAAATAGACGCGTGCCGCGACCGCCTCCAAGAATAACTGCAATAACGTTCCCATTACTCATAAGCGTTTTCTCCTCATTACAAACTTCCCTTGGTAGATAGGACCCCTGTGATACGTTCATCAAGACGTGTAGCGATGTGTAAGGCTTTCGCAACTGCTTTAAAGATGGCTTCAATGATGTGGTGTTGATTTGTGCCATAGGGGACGTTGATGTGCAAAGTTGTCCCACTATGGTTCACAAACCCGTGAAAAAATTCTTCGGTGAGTTCAATATCAAAATCGCCGACTTTCCCAGGCACAAGCGGCGTTTCATAATAGAGATACGGACGTCCGCAAACATCCAAGTCTACTTTGGCGAGGGATTCATACATCGGGACGGTGAAACTGCCGAAACGTTGCATTCCGGCTTTATCCAAGACCGCTTTTTGGAGGGCTTGCCCTAAGCAGATACCGACATCTTCAGTCGTATGGTGGGCATCCACGTGTAAATCACCTTCCGCGTGGATTTCCAGATCGAAGAAGCCGTGTTTGGCAAAGAGTTCCAACATGTGATCCAGGAATCCAACCCCGGTGTTAATATCGGAGGCTCCGGTTCCGTCAAGGTCAAGTCGGAGGCGGATACGGGTTTCTGCTGTTTCGCGGGCAATTTCTGCTATTCTATCCATTTTTTAATTATCCCTTGCGGTTAAACAACGTGGATTAGGGCTTTGCCGTGTTTTTTTAGGAGTCGCCCTCCATTACATTATGGGCTTGGTTTTTGGTGTTACAAAGAATTTTTAATCATTCCTTACGGTTCGATCAAGTCGGTGTTTTTGTTTTGTGTTTTTGCTTGGGTATTTCTGCGTATTTCTGTGGATTTCACGTTTCTTTCTGTATATTCGCTTTCCACTTCGTTTCAAACTGTATACACTTATTATACGCTTAAAAATAGTTTTGAGCAACACGAAGTATACCTCCCATCCGTGAGACGGGCGGTGCGCTTTCATGCCCATGTAATAAGCCCGAGTTCATGCGGAGATTGCAAGTCCTCATGGTAAGGTAACGCACGGATGGTATAACCGTGTAATCCCGTCTGCTTCAAGGTGAGTGTCCCTTCAAAGAGATAGGCACCGCCGCCGAGGTCGGTTTTATACGTCATTGGACACACACTTCCATTGTGAATTTCGCCTGCTTCGTCTAATACGCCGTGGTAAATTTGGACAGCGAGTTCGTGTGGAAATAGCACGTCGGTGTGGACAACCGCTTCTACCGTTGTGGATTCACCGACACCCAACTCAGGATTTTGAGTCACAGAAGTTGTCGCATCGGCGTGTCGCTCTTCAATCCGTAGGTCGGCCCAGTGATCCTGAATATGTGTTTTCCAGCGGGTTAAGGCGATACTCCGCTTTCCACCAGCTTCATTGATATGCTGCCAGTGCCGATGCGCTGGGAAGTACAACTGCTCTGCGTACTCGGCTACCATGCGTTTCGTATTGAAGATAGGCGCGAGGTTCTGCATTGCAGTCTTCATCCGAGCCACCCATTCGTAAGGCACATCGTCAACAGGATTGCGCTGATAAAAGAGGGGCACAATCTCCTTTTCAAGGAGTTCATAGATAGCGTTAGCGTGTGCTTTGTCGGTGGATTTTGCGTCCCCATGTGTGACACCCGCATCGATTGTCCATCCACCACCGAGATGATTCGTCTCTGCCCACCATCCATCGGCGATACTGAGATTGAGTACCCCGTTCGCGGCTGCTTTCATACCACTTGTCCCGCTCGCTTCATTGGGACGTAACGGGTTGTTGAGCCAGATGTCAACCCCTTCAACGAGATACCGTCCGACACAGATGTCGTAATTCTCAATGAAAACGATTTTATGGTAAAATCGGGGTTCTGATGCGATACGGGAGATGCGCTGAATGAGCAGTTTCCCTTCATAGTCATGGGGGTGTGCCTTGCCCGCAAAAATCAGTTGAACCGGACATTCGGGATGGTTGAGAATTTTGTCAAGACGGTCGACATCTTGGAAGAGTAAAGTCGCACGCTTATAGGTGGCAAACCTGCGGGCAAACCCAATCGTTAATGCCGCTGAATTAAGAATTTTAGTTGCGACATTCTCGCTGTCCTGAGAACGTTTGCCATCCACAAAAGTTGGTGCACTTCCAAGCGCGTGTTTCTCCTCTTGTCGCTGGCGCGCGAATGTGATAAGCCGTTCGCGGCGACGTTCATGGGTTCGCCATAACTCAGGATCCGGAATCTGTGAAATCTGTGTCCAGACGGCTTGATTCGTAAGTTCAACGATCCAACGGGGACCCAAGTACCTGTCAAAAAGGCTCTGCATATCACCAGAGACCCAAGAACGGGTATGGATTCCGTTTGTTATCGCACCAATAGGCACTTCATGCACGGGTGTCCCGGGCCAGAGATCCTTCCACATGTCACGGGAGACCTGACCGTGTAATTGGCTCACGCCGTTGATCATGGCTGAGAGTCGGAGCGCGAGGAGTGCTGGACTGAATTCACTGTGTGTATTGGTCGGATTTGTTCTCCCAAGACCCAGAAAAGTGTCCGCAGAAACCCCAAGTTCCCCATAGTAGCCACTGAAGTAGTGATTCACCAACTCTGGGGGGAACCAGTCAATACCCGCGGGAACGGGTGTGTGCGTTGTGAAGATGTTTCCTGATTTCGTGGCTTCGCAGGCTTCTTCGAAACGGATGCCTGTTTCCAGCATGAGGTGCCGGATACGTTCGATGGTCAGGAACGCAGCATGTCCTTCGTTCATGTGGCAGACAGTCGGTTGTATACCGAGTGCAGTCAAAGCACGGTATCCGCCGATACCTAACAGGATCTCCTGTTTAATCCGGAGGCGTTCGTCACCTCCGTAGAGGTAATCTGTTATACTCCGTAATTCCTCACTCTGATTTTCTGGGATGTTCGTGTCGAGGAGATATAAGGGAACGCGTCCGACTTGGGCACACCAGACTTTCGCGAGGGCTGTGCCTTCTGGATATGCGACTTTCACGAGAAGTGGGGTGCCATCGGCGCACTTTGCGGGCTGGATGGGCATGTTGTAGAAGTCATTTGTTGGATAATCTGCCATCTGCCAGCCATCTGCCGTGAGTGTTTGACGGAAATACCCGTGCTGATAGAGCAGTCCGACTGCAACAAAAGGTAGACCTAAGTAACTTGTGGACTTCAGATGGTCACCCGCTAAGACACCTAAACCGCCGGAATAGAGCGGCATACACTCCGTTAATCCGTATTCCATTGAAAAATAGGCGATTTTTAGCGTCCGGAGGGTCTCGTCGTTATGATTTGTTTCAAACCATGACGCAGTGTTATGGTATTCTTTAAACTTTTTGTGGATAACGTCAAGGCGGGCGAGGAATACACTGTCTTTTGCAGCGGCATCTAACTGTTCTTGGGAAATTTGACCGAGCATCGCAACCGGATTGTGATACGTCTTTTCCCATAACTCGGTGTCAAGGTGTCGAAATAGACCGAGGGCTTCACGGTCCCAGGTCCACCACAGGTTTAGAGCAAGTTCACGCAGGGGTTCAAGATTCGGCGGTAACGTCGGCACCACTGTTAACTGGCGAAGTGGCTTCATCTAACTTCGTACTCCTTCCGAAATCTATGCGACTTCTGCGTTTGAGTGTTGTGTTTTTAAAGTGATATAGGTGCCCTGTTTTCGTCGCTCGAAATCTAATTTTCCTTCACGAGCCAGCCAGCCGACACCCATTAAAACTGTCCGTTCGGTTTCGCCGAGTTCGCGTGTTAATTTTGTGATAGTGGCTTCGTCGTTATCTTCGAGATAGTGCCATATAGCACCCGCCACGCTTCCGATACTGTCTAACATTTGCACCTCCATAAGGGATATAAAACTTCAGGGATTATTTGTTGAACATACATTAACCACTGCATTGGACAACTTGCGCCGGAGTCTCTGAAAAAATGAGGCATTGTCGCACAACCCTCACTATATATTATAGTGGCTTTTGGCTCGGTTGTCAAGAGCGAAAGAAAATTTAAAAAACTTAACATTTTTTACAAAACGGCGTACAGGACTTACGAAAAAAGACGCGCAGAGTCTCTAAGGACGCAATTTTTGCGTGTAGACCTACAATTTTTGCGTGTAGACCTACAATTTTTGCATGTAGGCGATGGCCCGGGGATTCCGAAAGCATCTACTTTTTTTAGCACAGCATGTTTTAAATTTGAAGTTATGCATTATACGTGGAAGTTGATAAACCTCGTGAATACAAGCGTTTTAGGGACGTTCTCTAGCAAAAACATCTTCCGTATATCAGCAGTATTGGTGAAGAAAATGCTGTTTTTCAGCGAATTGGCACGAAACTTGCTTAAGATGGCTGTAAGACTGAATGAGGTGTTCTTACCCTCGTTTTTTCACAGAGGTTAGAGAATTTTAGAAAATGTCCAAAGTTTAATCCACTATGCGTTAATTCAGTAGTGTTTCTTATTCACCCAGAAGAGAAGGCGTGGTATTATAAATCACGACTTCTGCGAAAATCAAGGCTCTTTGTAGTAGGTCAACCCAAAAGGAGAATTTTAAAATGAGAACCTTAAAAACTCTCGTTGTTGTGAGTTTTACCTTCGCAAGTCTGTTTCTCACATACAACCTTATAGCCCTTGATTCTGATGTCGGTGCTGGTACTGGTACATGGGGTGGCGTATTCGTTTGGGGTTTTGAATCTTGGAATACAATAGATCTCCATACCGGGGCAACCGATATCGCCGAGTCTGAGCATTATATGTCCATCACCAACCAGAGGAATGCCGAGTTGTCTTATGACTGGACGGTCCGATTTTGGGTGCCTCCGCATGGCAACCGTTTCGAGTACACAGACTCTGGCAGTGGAAGAGTCCAACCGGGGGCTACGTTCGATGATTCCCGTTCCGGGTCTATAGATGTTGGTGTACTCAGGCCCGGATGGATTACACTGAAAGGGTATTCTGAACTGAACGCGGGTGGAGATACCTGGTTTGCAGAAGATGTCTATAGGGAGTACCTCCACCTTCCACACCACTAACAACCTTATTCCTTTCGACGGTGCTCTCACGGAGGGCACCGTTTCCTTTGGAGGTATAATGATGACCCTTTATAAACTTTCAATAGCGAGTTGTATCCTCTTATCTATTGCAGCAGTGGCATCCGCGAAGATCGTTTTTTTTTCCAATCGAGACAGTGGGGCCGAAGTCTACATGATGGATGATGATGGCAGTAATGTTCAAAGAGTCACGAACAATCCGCGCCTGGATACCCAACCTCGCTGGTCCCCGAATGGCAAATATATAGCGTTTATGAGAAATTCGAGTCCGAGATTGCGGCAGTACGACTTGTTCCTCATGAATGCGGACGGGAGCCGCCAACAAAGACTGACACACGATCCCGCGTTTGATGGGGGGTATACCTCTTGGTCTCCTGATGGACAACACATTGCATTCAGCAGTGAACGCAGTGGAACTGTAAATATTCACGTAATCAACATAGCGACTGGAAACATCCGGCAACTCACACGCTACAAGCAAAGGGAAGGAGTCAGTGCACAAGAGGCATCTTGGTCGCCTGACGGCAAAGAAATTATCTATTTAGTGGTTGGACTCGATGATGAACCAGGAATACCTATCTATATTATGGATGCCAACGGGAGGAATCAGAGGCTGTTCTTAAAAGGGGAACCCGGTGTTTTCCGACGTGAACCGCGTTGGTCGCCCGATGGTGAACATATTATGTATTCCGAGGGGACGTTCGGCCCACGAGGACAGCTGATTTCGAGTCGTGCCGTGATTGTGGACCGGAAAGGTAACGAGGTTCGGGAACGTATCCTACCTATGGGATGGCGAATGTCTTCCACAAGCTGGATGGGAAATAAAAAGCAGGTGCTTCTTGCCATTGAAAGTCCTGAGCGTACTTTTGACATTTATCTATGGAATTTTACACCTAACAGTCCCTTGAAAAATCTTACAAATCATCCGAGTGTTGATTTTACCCCAGATTGGATAGATGATGCAACGCTAGATGTGTCCCTTGTGAAAAAAAAAGTAACTTTGTGGAGTCAACTAAAGAAACGGTAGAGAACTCACGATAGTGAAATGGAGAAATAATACCATTTCTGATTGAAAATGCTTCAATAAACGAGCTCTTTGTAGCATAGGCTGTTAGCCTGTGCAGTCTTTGAGGCGATCTGTCAATGCGATATAATCTCTTAGAAATGGTATAAGTAGACCGGTTCCCAGTCAACTAAACCTTTGGCGGTTGTCGGTATCCATCTGGCAACCGCTCCATCCCTCGCAAAACGCCCTCTTCAATACGCGAATTTGATTCCCTTCTGATAATATGATATAATCTTTCATAAAGAATGCGATTTTATGATTTTTTTATCCTTTTGGGTTTGGCTTGCAAGCCCAGATAAAAAAGATTAGGCGAGGTAAAAAATTGAGTATTGTTGTTCATGTGACACACGAGGCTATCCAAAAAATGGGCGGCATCGGGGCGGTTTTAGAAGGGTTGCTGACAACCCGCAGTTACAACGAAGCGATTCAACGCACTTTTCTTGTCGGACCCCTCTTTTCTGGTGCCGATTTGGAGGACTTGGATGCCGTGCTGTATCGTGCAAGTGAGGGGATAGCAAACACACCCCACGCAGATGCTCTCAGTGAAATTGAGCAAATCTATCATGTAGAGCTCGTTTACGGACAGCGAAAGTTTGTAGATAAAAATAACAACGTTACCACCCTCACGGATGTTCTCTTGGTGAATGTATCAAATAGCAACGAAGCTCGGACGAGTCAGTTTAAATGGCATCTCTATGAGCATTTTGACATCGAATCCAGTCGATACGAGAGTGAATGGGAATATGAAGAGTATATCCGCCTCGCAGAACCCGCGTATGATGCCTTACAGGTGCTTATCGGCGAAAAGACGAAGACCCCAGTGTTCGTTATCTCACACGAGTTTATGGGAATGCCGCTTGCCCTCAAGACACTGATTGAACGCGATACCAACGCAGACGCGGCGAACATGCGCACCGTCTTCTATGCCCATGAAGTGGCAACGATACGTCCTATTGTTGAGGGGCATCCCGGGCATGATATACGCTTTTACAACGTATTGGAGCAGGCAAAAGCGAAAGGACAATCGATCCGTGAAGTCTTCGACGATCCGTTTTGGTATTTTAAACACGCCTTGATCGATAAAGCGCATCTCTGCGATACAATCTTCGCAGTTGGGGATCTCGTTGTGGATGAGCTGCGATTCTTGGCAGAGCCGTTTGAGGCGTTCCCAATTAACCTCGTCTACAACGGCATTCCGGCGTTTGAGGTGAGCCTACAAGAAAAATTGACATCAAAGGCACTCCTCCAAAAATACGCAAAGACCCTTCTCGAGTATCGTCCCGATTATGTCTTCACACATGTAACGCGACTCGTTAAAAGTAAAGGATTGTGGCGTGATTTACAGGTGCTCATGCACTTGGATGATTTACTCGCTTCTAATGATAAAACAGCCGTGTTGTTCATCCTTTCCACAGAAATTGCGACAGGTCGTCCCTATGAAAGTATTCATGAGATGGAGGAGGCGTATGGGTGGCCCGTGTACCACAAAATCGGTTATCCCGATCTCGTTGGTGCGGAAATTGAACTCAACAACGGCGTTTCTGCCTTCAATCTACAGTCTAAGGCGATTAAGGTCGTTTTCGTCAATCAGTTCGGATGGAGTCAAGCCGCTTGCGGGAAACGGATGCCGATAGAAATGGAATTTATGGACATCCGCAAGGGGAGTGATGCAGAGTTTGGGCAATCCATTTACGAACCGTTCGGAATTGCGCAGGTAGAGCCCCTGAGTTTCGGCGCGATCTGTGTGGTTAGCAATGTATGTGGGTGTTGCGGTTTCATTCAGCGTGCGACCGATAACCGTGAGGTCCCAAATGTCGTGGTTGCCGACTATACGCAGCTAAATATTCCGCCGAAGTCGTTAGATGATGTAATTCATATCGGATTGGCGGAACGGAATGCGATCGAGATGGAGAATAGCAGAGACATTGCAGCGAAACTCTTAGGACGCTTGCCGCGTAAACCGCGTGATGTAGAAGATATGCTTCGAGAAGGTTACAATATTGCTTCCCGCATGAGTTGGGAAGTCGTTGTTAAGGATTATTTCCTACCTGGATTGGAAAAAGCACTTTAAAAAATTTAAAAGTAGTAGGCATACTCCGTATGCTGTCAGTCTATTAGCGCACTGTAACAACTATGTTCAACCTTTTTGATCCTGACAGTGACTTCCAAATTACAATGGGTTCAAACCTACCACATTGGTTTCAACCGCAAGCAACCTACTTTATTACGTTCCGCACCGCGGACTCACTCCCGAAACACGTAGCGCGACGATGGTATGCCGAAAGATCAATATGGCTTGCGCGGCACGACATTGCTACTTCAATGCCAGACTGGAAAGACAAACTGGCGAGGCTTCCAGAAAAAATACGTAAACAATTTCATGAAACCTTCTCGCATCAGTATATGGAACATCTTGACAAAGGTCTCGGGGAATGTGTTCTGCGAAGATCCGAACTATCAAAGATTGTAGCGGATGCTTTATTGTATTTTAATGGCAATCGCTACCATATGGGCGACTTTGTGATTATGCCTAATCATGTTCACTTGTTGGTTTGCTTGTTGGGTGACACGGATATTCTGAAACAATGTCGTTCATGGAAAAAGTTCAGTGCTGGTAAGATTAACAAAGTGCTTGATAAAACAGGACGGTTTTGGCAGGAAGAAAGTTTTGATCATCTCGTACGCTCGCCTGAGCAATTCTGTGCGATTCAGCAATATATACGGAACAATCCGCGCCATCTTCAGAGTAGTGATTACTTTTTGTATCAGATATAAAGGTAGTAGGCACGCTCCGCGTGCCGTAAACTCATTATAAGCAACAGGTAGAGAAGACGCACTGTGTTTTATCACTAAAGTAACAAGCACACAGTATGTGCTTGACTTGATTGTGGACAGCACGGTGGAGCGTATTTAGTCTGTTAGTGTTAGTGTATAGTTTGTTATTTGGGAAAGGCACGGTAAAGTGTGCCTACTATCCTAATCCATAAACTACTTTTTAGTGGATGGCACGACGGAGCGTGCCTACTAAACCAATGCTGTGAACGGCACGACGGAGCGTGCCTACTAAACCAATGCTGTGAACGGCACGACGGAGCGTGCCTACTACCTTTAAGACATTTTAAGGAGGAAAAGTCAATGTCAAATCAAACCACTACGGACGCACCAGTGACGATGACCCCTGAACAAAAATTTTTCTTCGATCTCCGCGGTTGGATTCTGTTGCCGTCGGTATTATCGGAGTCGGAAATTGAAGAGATGAAAGCAGAAGTCTATGCCGGGGCGAGACAGAGTTATCAAGGGGCACTCCAAACGCTCCTCGACCATCCCGCAATTGTGGGCGTTCTGAGCGAGATTCTGTCCGAAGATCCTTTTGTGCACGAGGATTGCTATGGATTTCGATGTGAAGGGTCATTCACGACTGTGAGACCCCCGGGTTGGGATGTGTCGGAACGTGGCGATAACGGGCTCCCACACGTTGTGCGTCCACCACAACAGGCAAACGCGATGCGGTATCAAGTTGCTGGTGGCAAGATTTTCGCGGGACTGACGCGTGTCGTGTGGGAACTTGAGGAGGTAAAGTCAGGGCAAGGGGCTACCTCTTTTCTCAGTGGCTCGCATAAGGCGCACTTCAATTACGGAGGTCCTGACCGGTATCGTCCGAATATCAGTGAGTCGCCCTGGGAAGCGAATATGCGCGAAATGATGGACGACTACAGTTGCCCACCCGGTTCTGTTGTGATCTTCACCGAAAGTCTCGTCCATGCAGCGAATGATTGGACAAATCCCTCGAACCCTCGGTGTGCAGTCTTCAATTGTTACAACTCCATCTGGGCGCAATGGCATCGGCTCAACCTGAGCCACGAGATCATTGAAACGATGCCACCGAGGCGGCAGTCATTGTTCCGAGGCACATGGGCAATCGGCGGCGGTCCCGGCGGAAACCGTGCGTATTCGTTGGATAATAACACCACGTAGTAAGAATCGAGTTTACATAGGTGTGTCGGTGGATTTCTGATTTTTTATCTGAGTCGCTAATACCAATGCACTTCGGGCAGGGACATACAGCTGAATGGATTGCGTATGTCCCTCCATGGCGACATCTTGCCACGGATAATGCACGCCCTCTACAGCACCATAGCCACTGTAACCGATGTCATCGGTATTGAGAATAAGGCGATAGTCCTTTTTCTGCGGCACAGGGATACGCCAATCTGTGACCGAGGCAGTCGGATGGAAGTTGAAGGCGAAAACAAGTCCCCCGCGTTCATAGACGATCTGTTTTGCGTTCTCGTTAATATATAAAAGAGAGATGCTTTCATCGGCAAGCAGCGGGTGGGTTGCGTCAAGGTGTTGCAGGGCGCGATCAAAAGCGTTGAGGTGTTTGTAGCGAAGGGTGTCATCGTCGACGAG
Organism: Candidatus Poribacteria bacterium; assembly: GCA_009839745.1. Lineage (NCBI taxonomy): Bacteria > Candidatus Poribacteria > Candidatus Poribacteria bacterium. Next base: position 2,128 of record VXPE01000105.1, on the reverse strand, counting down.
GTGCCACTGCCTGCGCGCATACCAGTAGGAGTTATCGTTCCCCGCACGCGGAAAGTCGATCCACTCAGGATGTCCGAATTCGTTCCCCATGAAGTTGAGATACCCTTCGCCCCCTAAACTAAAGGTCAGCAGTCGGATGAGTTTGTGGAGCGCGATGCCACGAGCGATGCGATGGCTTGTTGTGGACACATTCATGTGCGTATAAAGTTCGGTCTCCATGAGTTGCATGGCAAGCGTCTTATCCCCAACGATGGCTTGGTCATGGCTTTCAACATAAGCGATATGTTTCTCACCGGTCCGACGGTTGCGCAACATGCCGTAAATCTCGCCAATATGCCAGTCTTCATCCTCTTTCTCTTTCAATAACCGAATCCAGTAGTCTGGGATGCCCATTGCGAGCCGGTAATCGAAGCCGAGTCCACCCTCCTCGATCGGACGCGCGAGACCCGGCATTCCACTCATATCTTCAGCAATTGAAATTGCGGTCGGGTTGACAGCGTAAACCATCTCGTTTGCTAACATCAGATAGGCAATAGCGTCGAGTTCGACGTCGGCACTGAAATAATCCGCGTAGCCCTCGAATTCTCGGTCTAATCCGTGGTCGGTATAAAGCATGCTTGTAATGCCGTCAAATCTGAATCCATCGAACCGATACGTCTCCAGCCAGTAGCGGATGTTGCTCAGGAGAAAGCGTTGCACTTCGTATTTACTGTAATCAAAACATCGCGAATCCCATGCGGTATGTTCACCCTTCTCACCGGCGTGGAAATAATGGTGTGCCGTGCCGTCGAAACGGTTCAATCCTTCATTGAGGTTTTTGACGGCATGGCTATGGACCAGATCCATGATAACCCGTAGACCCATACCGTGCGCGGTATCAATCAGTGCTTTGAGTTCCTCCGGTGTCCCGAAACGGCTGGAAACCGCGAAGAAATTGCTCACGTGATACCCGAAACTCGCGTAATAGGGATGTTCCATGACCGCCATCAGCTGCACGGCGTTATAGCCCAAATCTGCAATTCGGGGTAACACGTTTTGGGTGAACTCATCGAACGTTCCCACCTTTTCTGCTTCCTGCGCCATACCAATGTGTGCTTCGTAGATCCGCAAGCTCTCGGTGTGGGTATCGAAACGAGGCACGCAATGTTTCCACTGATACGGATAGGACGGCACCCAATACTGTCCGGTGAAATCGGCATCTCCCTCCTGAATAACACGCTGCGCGTAAGCGGGGATTCGGTCGAGTCCACCGAGTTCTGATACGACATGCACCTTGACTCGACTGCCGTGTGTGAGCCGATCGGCGTAGTTTCTATCGGGTAGGAAGAGATGCCAGACGCCGTAGTCATCCACGGACATCGGATGCGCGCCGCGATCCCAGCCGTTAAAGTCGCCGATGAGGGCAAGGGCGTGTGCCCCCGGTGCCCATTCGCGATACCAGACCCCAGTCTCACCCCTATTTTCCCCGCGATTGAAGCCGAAATATTGGTGTCCTTGGCTTATTTCGCCTAAGATGCCGCCAGTTTTCTCAATCTCTGCTTTGAAACGTTGATAGTGTGCGAACCGCTCACGCAGCTGCGCCGTATACGGTTTTAGTAACGGATCTATTTTGATGAGGGCAGTGCCGTCAACCGTTTTTAACGTGAAATGTTGCTTTCCCATTCTTTAATTATCCCTTGCGGAGAAGTAACGAGTTTTGAGACTTAGAGGTTTCCGCGTTCGAACCGTCCTCCACTTCGCTTCGGACTAAGTTTTCGCTGCTATTTTAATTTCGTTGCTATTTTAGTGTGTCTGAAGTTTATCACAGGGCGGCTTGTAATGCAAATACGATGTATGCTACGATGTGAGCATGCGAATTTTTAATTATCCCTTGCGGAGAAGTAGGGATAAAATCGAGATACGAGATATACCATGAGAAAATCTTTTGCGTTCAAACTCCAGTCGCAAACGAATATTATCAAACTCGGCAACATGCTTGACGATATGTGGCAGATCCATGTGCATGTGATGCGTTTGTCTCGCCGGTATCACCGCATGTTTGGTAAGAACCTGTCTGCGTATCGGATAAATACCCATATCACGAAACTCAAAAAGCGGACGCAACCGCAGTGGGCAGATTTGCCGAGTC
>VXPE01000104.1 GCA_009839745.1 Candidatus Poribacteria bacterium | reverse complement strand
GTCTATTTCGCTACTATACTCATAACTGCTAAGAAAATGTAAACACTACCTAGGTAGTGTTTACATTTGAAAAGGTATTGACATTTGGTAGAGATTTTAGTATCCTCTCTTTATGGAAACTCAAAATACAGTTGATTCTCAAGAACTGCCAGTGCATATGAGTTTGTGATAGGCGATAAGCCTACGACTCGGATGCGTTGAGAGAGGCGATCGTCTCTGCGGGTGGGGTGGCGGTGATCCCGCCCCGGGAGAGTTGCACAGCCCCCCGTGACGATCCAGATGATGAGATATTATCGGTTTTAAAAGCGTGTGTGGATGCAGCGGAGAACAGACTCCCGCAGCATCTCTCTCGAAAAACGATTGACCGGATTTGGAACGGAATCAAAGGAGTGTATGGTGGCAAACATCGTCCACCAGATGCTGAGATCTTTGATTACGGTGTCCTGTTTGAAAATACAGACACCGGTGAGGCGGATTCTCATTGAAGCGAGAAGATGCATTTGACATCTCATTACACAGATACCAAATACCTATAGCACAATCTTGGTTTAGACAGTGGACCAAATTTCCGATGGCGGTACACCTTGGAGAAAAGAAAAAGTTACATAAGGAGAATAATGGCTAATTATGATGAAAACCTAGTGAACGATGTTGCGGAAAAGTGTTGGTGGCGTTACACGCCCAAGAGGAAGTTGGTCGAAGAATTCAATCTCACCGAAGATCAGATTGACGAATTGCGTGAGACACCTCAGTATCGCAGAAGGGGGCTGGAGTTGATGGTCGCGCAAAGACCGAGGGCAGAGTTCGAGAAGTGGGTTAATGACAAACCGAATTTCAGTGAGTGGTGGGGTCGGCGCATGGGGGTTGAACCTGAAATTGTCTCTGTTATGGTTGAAGAGGCACGTCAGTTTCACAAGGACATCGCTTCCGGCAGAGTCAAAGCACCCAGAGTCGTCCATAACCCTGACAAGGTTGACGCATCTCAGGTGGAGGAAATCGGAAGCGGGAGTGAGTCGGTTTATCTCTACTACTTCCCGACGTATCGACGATATGCTGAATCGTTAAGAGATCCTCAGTGGCCCTGCAATATCGGCCGGACAGAAGGATATGTTGCATACAGGATTCGTGATCAAATTGGGGATCAACTTCCAGAGAAACCCCAACTTGCCCTCGTTCTCAGGACAGATGATTGTCTGTGGCTGGAATCGAAAATACACGCGGCGTTAAAGAGAAAAGGCAAGCAGATAGAAGGTGCGATTGGTGAAGAATGGTTTATGACCTTTCCCAGCGAAGTTAAATCCATTTACTTAAGCATTTCCGGGGCGGATTGATGTCTTCTTAAGGCAGCTGCGTAAGTCCTTAGACGATTGTATTGTCTTGAGGTGGATAGAATGTTTACCTCTCGGAAATGATGGAGAAGATAAAGCAAGAGATTCGCTGCAGATGGAATATATGAAGGTTAGCGTTGTCAGTTCGTAGGTGAAGAATCTCAATGAGTAGATACTACGATAAAAACTTCTATTCCCCGGTCAGTAGGACTCAGTATATAGGGGCACAAAAGGCAGAAACTGAAATATCCCCGGAAACAGAGCAGAGTTCGCCTCAAATAGCCTCGGAGAAATCACCGAAACCTAAGGGAAAAGAAAAGCAATTATACCACTGGTGTCATACGAGAGGCTCTCATCACGGAGTTATTGAAGGATTCTTCGCCGAAAATGATAAGGAGGCAAAGCATATCGTTGAGGCGGCAACAAGCGCGCACCGTTGGAACAAACCGTGGCAAAAACAAAATCCAGATATTGGTGAATATGTCAAATATCGTGGGGATGGAGAGTCTATTAAACTCTTTAAATGTCGTGGTGTACCATGTGGGGCTTGTCTTGCGAATGCCTCATGAGGTATTTGCCCTGTCGAGTCGAGGCGTAGCGTTTTCTCCCGATGGGCAGATATTGGCAAGCCGGTGCTTCGACAGATTCCTCCATCTCTGGGACACTGAGACAGTCAAACCGCCGCGAACCTTTGAAGGACGGCTATACGAATAGTACCTATAGGTGAATCATGAGCAAACGATCCACGTTCAAAACGCGATTCAAAAGTCAGCTGATGCTGGCTTTTCTTTGCGTTATCGTAGCGGTGGTTTTTGATCCTCAGAGATTTCAACCGCTCGGGCGGGGTATCGTTGGCGTGATTCTTGACACTGTGATAATTGCAGAGCCATTTAGTTTTAAGAATCTTCATTGAATGAGTTTAACTGCGAGTTTAGGTTTTTCTGCGAAGCATCGCAGAGTTTGCGTGATCTTTGTATAGCCATTGAACCGGAAAACAGAAAGGACTGTATTGCGTAAAGCTGCCATGATTTGGGGTATTGCTGCGGTTCGGACCTGTGAGGCATCTTCTCGGAAAACGACGTCTCGTGTCCAATGGAGTTTGTTCTCTATGGTCCAATGTCCCCTTCGAAGTGTGAGGAGGTCTTTAGCGGTGGCTTTCTCTGACGTTAGACTCGTGATGCCATATTGTGTGTCGTGTGTGATTTCGCCTGTTGCGAGATGTTTTCGGTGCGTCTGGTATTCATAGACCTGTGCGAGTCCTGGCCAGTTGAGATGTTCGTTGAGAAGTGTGCTGGCTCGAAGGGTTCGGGTCGTGAGGATGCCGCGTTTTTTTTACTGAGTGGTATGTTCATCAAGATGTGCGTTGGCTTGGGTATGGAGTGTTTGAAACCTTCTCTCTTCAATGGCTTGTGGGTCGTTTTCGGAAAAAGGTTGAAACAGGTCTTTGATGTCATCAAAGACCTGTTTCTGATTCGCTTTCACCGGTAGCACATAGTCGCCGTGATGGTCGATGATGCTTTGGCAAAACCGACGTTGCGTCAAAAGCGCATCCGTCGTGATGACCTTTCCAGCGACATCAAACATTTTCAAGAGTTCCGTAGAGACCGGCACTTCATTAGTCTTTTCACTCACAGCGCATTCTGCGAGAGGAATCCCTAACTCATGCGAGACAGCTGCGAGTAGATGCGTCTGTTGGGTGTCTCGGGTGCCGCTGCCTCGTAAACTTTTCCCGTCTATCGCAACGGCTGTCAGGCGGCTCTTCAACTCAGGTGTCGCTTGAAACACCCGAGAGACCCATTGCGTTAGGATTGCTCTAAACGCACCGGATTCAGACGCTTCAGGAGGTTATGAAACGTCGCAGCACAAGGCGATATCGGGTGTGTGAACCCTAAGGCTTTTGTTAGGGACGGGTGCCTGCGTGCCCAAGCTGCGATCGCCGTGTAGCTGCCCTGACCACACATGAGTCCGACGACGATGAGGCCTAAGATGGATCGCAAGGGATGGCGTTTGCCTTTTTGCTTGCGTGGATCTGGCAGTGTTGCTAACATATCAAGTAAGTGGCAGGAAGATGTTCTTGTCATGATTCACCTAAAAAAATGTGCTATTTTTTACGGTGAAGTATAGCAGATGTTGCGTGAAAAATCACGCAACATCTGCTTACCCCAAAAGTATTAACGATTGTGAAAAAAATCTGCCAAAAAATCTAAAACTAAATGGCTCTGGTGATAATTGCTTTGGGTCTTGTGTTTATAGAGACAGTTGTGAATTTTATAGGACTTACGCAGTAGCGATTTATATCGCAGAGGATTTCAGTTGTTGACAAAG
>VXPE01000103.1 GCA_009839745.1 Candidatus Poribacteria bacterium | reverse complement strand
TACTATCAGCAACGTTGGCTGATTGAAACCGCTTTTCGAGACGCAAAACAGCACTTCGGATTCAGCGGGTATCACGTCAAATCTCGAAAAAGTATCAATCGCTTTGTGCAACTGAGTTTCATCGCAGCGTCTTTGACGAAACTCATCTTCTCACTGCCACACCCAACCGAGAAACCCATAAACGTCAAGACCGTCTGTGAGTTTCTTGGCATTCATTGGTATCATCCAAAGAAACTCACACAAGGCCTTCGCGTCGCTTACCTACAGGCACAAATCAGGGAGTTGGGATTTTCTACGAGTTCCACTGAAAATACAAACTCACAGAATATGCAGACCTTTCAACAACAAGAACCCCCACTGCCTTTCGACAAGGCAGCTTGAATATCATAATATTGTCCAAACTTTAGTTCCTTTAGGGAGTGGTCCAAAAAACCGTAGGCAGTACAGGTCGTTATCAAGTTCTACATCAATAATATACCACATTGACCTTTCAAGCGTGTCCGAATAGGGTAATGGGATCTGCTCGAAAGCATTTAGCAAAGCGTAACTATACTCATTCGTCCAAGAATAGTTATCGAGATACACATTGTAAAGATCGTGTAATTTCAACGCAAAGCTGTCGTGGAAAACTTCGACTTCTTTGCCTAATATGTTGACCTTGATCGGTTCGACAGGTGTCGCTGTTTCTTGACCTTGATGTGTTTCGTTTGTGATCCATTCAAACTCAAAATCTGCAGCGACCGCGGATAATGAAAACACAACTATCGTTAGAAGAGCTACGATACTTCTTGAAAGAAACATGTGTTTTCTCCTTTTCTGTATTGCTGTGGCACCCTGCAGTGGTTCCCCAGGATGTGAACTTCCGCCGCTTTAAACAGAGAGGGTCTAAATTTCCGATGGCGGTACATTTTCTAATTTTGTCTCTCAATACGTGGTCGGAAAACTTCAACTAATTTTTCAAACTTTCTAACGAACCATTGATGTTGATCGGACCAGTCTGTTTCATCGGTAACATCGCAGTATTTTAATTTTATCTGTCCTTGCGTTTCACCCTTTATCCCCTCATACCAATAAAGTTTTTCACCCAGCTCCTTTTCAATCACTACCTGTTGTTCTTTCAGTGAATGAAGGTAGTCTTGTGCAGATCCTTTCATGACAAAAGCAGCATGGATTGTTTGAGGCGTGACGCGTTGACTTGCTCTGATATAGCATCCTTTTATTCCCATGTGAAAGTCTCTATAGTGGGAATCATAGACGCTTGGTGTTTTCAGACCTAATTTATCAGAGGGTAATTTTTGAAAAAATGCAGCCCAATACCTTTGATTCTGTTTTTGACCGGAAGGTAAATTCATTTTTTTTCTCCTTATGTTTTGGTTATGAGATTTTGACGATCTCTGCGGGTATGTTGTTATTGTTTTGTCCCTATTCATAAACATCGAAAACAAACCATCGATTTGATTTTATCTTATTACCAGAAAAACCTTCTTTTCGTAATATATCATTCATCCATGGTTCAAATTTTACAAAAGCACCTTTAGGGAATTTCTTTTTACTTCATTCCAACTTTGTATCAGTGTTTTGTGTATCGTCTTTTACTTTTGACATTATTGTACTCCTTTTTTGTTGTATTATAGGTGTTCTCTAATTATCACCCGCCATAACGATTTAATTTACCGCTTTGTTAAAATTAACGCCAGTTTGATAAAAGTGACATGTCGGGTTTCGCTATGGTTTCTGCCCCCAAGAAGGCCCTCGAAAACCGCAGATTTGTCCGAATTTCGAAGGTTTTCGTCCGTCTTTACCGCTCTACCCGACCTACAGATTTATTTTCAAACTCACGTTCATTATACCAAAGGGGTTCTCTTTATTCAAAAAAATCAGAAATTAATTATCAAACTCACGTTAATCTTAAGGGATTATACCACATTTTCTACGTGTTGCCAAGTTAATTAACCACTTCAAATACAGGACTGCACCTATACAATGCAGCCCTGAAAGGAGGTAAGACAATGGCTAAGATTCAATTGCTCACTGAATGCTGAGCCCTAAACTCCCATCATTAGTTTTTCATACTTCATTTCCATATTCAATATTCTCTGCTGGTAGAGAGATCAAGGACTGACGATATGCCGTTGCTTCAGCGTTTCGATTTCTTGTGCAAGTGCCTCCACCTGTCTTTCAAGGGAGCGATCTTTTACACTTCGCCATGCCATGATAGCGGTAGGTACACCAATAGCAGCGACAATAAGCGGCATGAAAACGTAAATCACCCAGTTGTAGGTTGACAACCGTTTTTCTACGCTGTCTATTTTGAGGTCAATATACTCTTTTATGTTTTTCTCGGTGCTGTCAATTTCTGCTTTGAGGTCTTGTTTGATCCGCTTCTCGGACGCATTGACAGACGCATTGACAATCAAGCGGATTTTGTCAAGGTCTGCATCCGTCAATTCGGCAAGTGCTGGCAACACAAGCAGCGAAAAAAATATTAAAAAGAAAATGAGAGTTTTCATTGGGGGTCTCCTTTTGGAAATAGTAAAACATATTTGGACTCAAGTGTCAACTCCAAAATCTGAACCTCATAATCCCAACACCTCATTCAACAAACCTTCACTTTCGCGCTCCAGTGCCAACAATTCGTCTGTGATTTCCTTCAACGAGCGCAGTGGCGTGTACTGGTAGAAATACCGATTGAAGTTAATCTCGTAGCCGACCTTATCCTTCTTCCTGTCCATCCAACTATCCGGTAGGTGCGGTTTGACCTCTCGTTGGTAGTAAGCATCAATGTCCTCTGTGAGCGGAACGCGCTCGTAGTCTCGCAGCTGGGTATCCGGTTTCGGATTCCCCTTTTTGTCGCGAACGATAACCTCCGTCTCCTGACCCAAAATCTTCTGATTTTCAATCAGCGGTCTCTCAACCGTCACCTTCGTGTAACCGAAAAAACCGTTCGGATAGATTTTGGTGTGCTCGGTCTCTTCAAAGTCGGTGTAGCGTTCGATTATGTGGCGGATATGGCTATCGGAGATAAGGGCGTTCTTGTCTCCGAGATTCCTTTTCATCTCGTCGTGGAAATCAATGGCGTTGATGAGCTGGATCTTGCCCTGTCGCGCCTCCGATTTGCGGTTCGTTAGGATCCAGATATACGTGGAAATACTGGTGTTGAAAAACAACTTTTCAGGCAGGGCGACAATACACTCCAACCAATCGTTTTCAATAATCCAGCGTCGGATTTCACTCTCACCGCTGCCGGCATCCCCCGTGAAGAGCGGGGACCCGTTAAAGACGATCTCGACCCGACTCCCTCGGTCCTCCATCTTGGAGAGCATGTGTTGCAAGAACAGCAACGCTCCATCAGAAATACGCGGTGTCCCCGCTGAAAACCTGCCGGTGGCAGTTTGCGCCTCTGCCTTCACAGCCCCTTCATCGGATTTCCAACTCACACCGAAGGGGGGATTGGTTATCATGTAATCGAAACGTTGCCCTTGAAATTGGTCCTCCGAGAGACTCGAACCGAGCCGGATGCTGTCCGGGTCCTCTCCGGTGATGAGCATATCCGACTTGCAGATGGCGTAGGTCTGGGCGTTGAGTTCCTGACCCAACAGCCGAATGTCGGCATCGGGATTAATCTGTTCGCGGAAGTATTCCTTGCCAATCGTTAACATCCCACCTGTCCCGCAACACGGATCGAAGATACTGCGGATGACCCCCTGCCCGCCCAGATCTTCACGGTGTTCCGCAAATAGCAAGGAGACCAATAACTTCACGACATCCCGCGGGGTGTAGTGCTCACCACTCGTTTCGTTGGACATCTCCGAGAATCGGCGGAGCAGTTCCTCAAAGACCTGTCCCATCGTATGGTTGTCCACTTGATCCGGGTGCAGGTCGATTTCGGTGAACTTGTCGCAGAAGATGAACAGTCGATCGTTTCTGTCCAATCTTTCAATAAACCCGTCAAGATTGAAGTTTTCGATGATGTCGCGCACGTCCTGACTGAACCCGCCGATGTAGTTTTCAAAGTTGAGGCGTATGTTGTCTGAGTCGTCTGATAGTCGGGAGAGGTCGTAGTGGGAGGTGTTATAGAAGCCGCTGCCTGTCGCTTGCCGAATAATCGGTGGGAGTTGATCTTCCGGTACCAAGTCTTTAAACTGGTTGTGGGTATTGATGGCTTTCTCTTTTCGTCCATCCTCATCCAAGATGCAATCCAATCGGCGTAGCACCAGAAACGGGAGGGTGATGTCGCCGTATTCATGCGGTTTGAAAAGTCCGCGGAGCACATCATCCGCTACATTCCACACCAGATTCGCGAGTTCTTGATAATTTGCCATAGGTTCCCCGTGAACAAGATAATATCATTTCTGGATCGGTTAAAATCATAGCACGATTGAGAGAGAAAATCAAGTCATTTTGTCTTGATTCTTTCGGTCAAATATGCTATTATTCTGTTAAGGTTGATTATAGTGACGCGCGGTTTGCAGATTCTGCACGTCTCACTCACAATGTCATTTTAGAACTAACATTGAAGGAAATTTTGTATAGCATTTCATAAGTTTGGCAGTCTCCTAACCTACGTTTTTACAGAGGATTTCCCGCTAAGTGTTTGTGCTATCATTCTCGCTCTTTACATGAACAATCCAGAAATTATACCCGAAATTTTTACACCTGAGGAACGAGACGAAAACGAAGTGCGAAAGCGTGAGTTGATTAACCTTGTGGCTTCAGGAGAGGCTATCCTTATCGTTGGAGCCGGAAGTAGTGCGCGTGTTAACTACGTGCTTTGGGAAGGACTTCTGAAGGAGTTAGAACAGCTAGCCAACCAATGCGGTTCTGGTTTTGAGCCAAACGAAGGAAAGCGTGGAGAGAAACCGTTAGAATACGCTGAAGACATCAAAACACACATTGAGAAAACAGAGGACATAGGTAAATACTATGCCTTGCTTGATGAACTGTTTCGACCTAATGCCCAAGGCTATGATGAATTCCACAGAAAACTTGTTGATCTTCCTTTCAGAGGCATTTTAACCACAAATTACGATACTGTTCTCGAAGAAGCATTGTTCGGCAAAAAGATTGAGGCAGAACGAGATGGTAAACAGATTCGTCCTATAGATGTGATGCCGTTGGTCATCGGGCGAGATACACCTCGGCTCATCCATGAATTCTTATTGGCTCGAAGTAATGATCCTCACATACCGCAACGGATTGCCCACCTACATGGAGTATATAGGGATCGAGAGAGTATCATTTTGAGTTCCAACGACTATGCTAAGAATTATGGGCTACGCGTTGAGCAACCTAATGAAGATCAGCAACCTAATGAAGATCAAAGAAACGAGGACAGATGGACATTCCATAGGAAATTACTATGGGCTGTTTTAGCAACTCGTAGGGTCGTTTTTGTGGGTTTCAGCATGGAGGACCCCTATTTTAACGAGATGTTAAAAATCGTCAGTGCTGATTTGTGGGCATGGGACAAATCTATTCACTTCGCAGTTATGGGCATTTCTACTGAAGACACTAACAAAGATTCAAAAGACAAAGCCAAGTGGCTCAAAAGTAAGTATGGCGTTGATACTGTATTTTATGAGGTGCTCGAAAACGAAATTCCTGAAAAAAAACATAAACTTTTGGAACCTCTTTTCGCTGATATTGCAAAACAATGTGAAAGTGAGAATCGATCTATTGAGGAAACTCAAGATCTATCAGGCGACAGTGAGCATTCCGAAGGTGAAGAATCGAAATCCATTTCAAGTGGATCGAGTGATATATCGAATTGGATTAAACGAGCGAGCCGACGTATGATAAGGAGGATGGGTGATGAGGATTAAGCGAGAGCAACTACTTAATGCCTTGCAAGATTTTGCTTTGCGAGGAAACGGAATTATTATCGGGAGCCCAGGCATCGGGAAAACATACTTACTAAAAGAACTCCTTCGCAGTTTAGAATCTGTCGAAATACCTGTGCTTTTCTTGCCTATTGACCAACTCGCGGATGGCACTGATGAAACTTTACAAAGTGAGCTGTCTTATGAAGGCGATTTGATTGAGAGGTTAAAATCCGTCCCTATTTCGGATCAGAAAGCAATTTTATTGTTTGATGCATTTGATGCCGCTCGAGATGAAGGGACACGCAAAAATTTTCTACGCCTGATTCAACGTGCAGTTCGTGAGCTCAAGGAATCTTGGAATGTCATTGTCACAGTCCGTACCTATGACGCGAAGAAATCACAAGAACTCTTAGATCTGTTTGGCAATCCTGATGACAACCACTATCACAGTGAAAACATCTTATGCCGCCATTTCACAATTCCATCTTTCAACAAAGATGAGATTCTACAAGCGTTCGACCAGATTGGATGTCCGAAATCTATCTATAATGATGGTTCTCAGGACTTTAAAAACATTCTCTCAAATCCCTTTAATCTTTGGTTGCTGGAAAAGATTATGCAGACATCAAAGAATGTTCCTGATTTCAGTCAGATCCGTTCTGAAGTCCAATTACTCGACCTATTTTGGCAACGACGAATTGAGAACGAAAACAGTGAGCACCTTCTGCGGCAAATCGCAGGCAAGATGGTTCACGAACGTTCATTGAGTGTTAGAGTAGATGACGTTTATGACGATGTAGACCTTGATAAACTAGTGCAAAAAAATGCTTGGGATAAACTCCAGAGTGATGAAATCCTGTCAAAGATATCTTCCTCTAGACAACGGATTGCTTTTTCTCACAATATTCTCTTTGACTATGCAATTAGCGTTCTGCTTATTGATGATAAACCTCAACACCTTGAAAATTTTATTCTTGAGGATGCGTCCCGTCCACTCTTTCTACGCCCGAGTCTAACGTATTTTTTTACACGCCTCTGGTACTATGACGACTCTACAAGTTTTTGGAAAGTTTTCTGGCACATTTTCCCAAGTGATCAATCCGTACATTTGCGCCTTGTTGCTCGTTTGATTCCGACAAGTGTTATTGCAAATGAAGCACACAAAATTGACCAATTAAAACCACTTTTGGAGGAATTAAGGAACGCTGAAAAGAGAGAAATCGCAAACGAAGCAGTAACACGGCTCCTGCAGGCACTGCCAACTCTACAAAAAATTAAATGTGATACTCTCTGGATCAATTTTTTCGATCAGGTTTCGCAGCACTTGCATGAGGACTTTGCCTGGGATTTGGCAAACCTCACCTCGGCTATTCTTGAACGAGTAGGTGAATCCGAAAATTCAGAGATTGTAGATGCTTGTGGACGAATTGGACGACATTTACTTGAATGGGTATGGGAAAAAAGAACAGCAGGCAAAAGTACTTGGTATGACCGGCTTGGAGGTTATTGGGCGGTGCCGCTTGTTGCCAAAACATATCATACGAAGCCTGAAAAATCTCGAATGCTTCTTGAAAAGATTCTTAAACTACCGCAGGAGGATCATTTCCCGATAACCTTCTTGTCATGGTTGACTGAACATGTTGACAAAATTTGGAAGCATGATCCTGAATTTGTCAACTCAATTTATCACACCGTATTCCATCACAATGAATCCAGCGATGCAAAAACAAGTCTGAGTAGCGGCGTTTTAGCTATGACAAGTACTCGCAGACAGGATTACAGCATGTGCCGATATCGGTTGATAAAACATTTTCCTGGTTTTCTTCAAGCGACTCCATTCCCGGCAGCACAATCGGTAATCCGAAGTTTAAATGTTTTTATTGTTGGAGAATATGTTGCCCGATACCTTAAAGAAGGTGTGAAACTTGAGGATATAATAGAGCCCTTCAATTTTCGTGGAAAACCCGTTTATTTTATCGAAGATGGCAGTTATATATGGGATGCGCGAAATTCCTCTGATGAACCTATTGAAATGGCAGATGCGCTATTTAAGTTTATTTCAGAATTGACGGAATCCGAAAAATCACTTCCGCATCTTGATTCGCTGCTTAACATTTTTCGTGATGAAGTGATAGTAGCGTTCTTCTGGAAACGACTTTTAGGGACTGCGTCACAATTTCCGAAGATATTCGCGCCGCATTTGTTTGAATTGTGCATAGCGAAACCAATCCTGAGAGGTAACGATACCCGTTATGAACTCGGTCAGTTTTTAGAGGCTGCTGCGTCTGAGTTTAGCTCAGACCAACTTCGTCGGATTGAAGAGAGTATCTTGGCACTTCCGATAGAAGCGACAGATGAGGATTTACACAATGCGCTTGTCTATCGAAGAAATCGGCTTCTTGAACGAATTCCTGAGAATCTGCTGGTTACGGATGAAGCGAGACAAATCCGAAAAAAGATGGTGCGTGAAAACGATATTCAGGAAAATCGACCATTGGTTAGTTTTAGCACCTCGTGGGGCCCCGTTACCGAGGAAAAGTGGCTTCAAACACAAGGTGTTGACACAACTATACCTGAAAATCAAGATTTACAACGCTTGTCCGAACCTCTCAATAAATTCAGTTCAGATTGGCTAAATGATGCACCGACTCAGGAAGCTGTTAGGTTAATTTTACCGAAGTTACAGGAGGTATACACTAAACTAAAAAGTGATACAGAAGCCGATCAGGAGGTAATCAATTTACTCTGGCGTAATCTAACCGATTGTGTGGCAATTCTCGGTCGGATTGCTAACAATCTTGAGAGTGATTTCTTTACTTTTTGCCGACAAGTGCTTTTAGAAGGGGCAGAACATGAAGAACCCAAACCAAATCCTGAATACGATGATCAATTCGATGGTCCAGGTTATTCTCCATTTCCACGACATGAAGCAGCTCGCGGGCTACTCCGGTTTGTGTTTTACCAACCTGATCCGGAAATATTGGATGCAATCGAAAGACTTGCAAGTGATCCTGTACCATCCGTTCGGATGGTAACGGCAATGGAGTTGTTCCGAGTTTATAACAAAGCACCTGAAATATTCTGGCACATTATGGATAATAGATCAGTGGATGAACAAAATCGCGTCGTGCAAAAGTATCTCTATAATACATTGACTCAGGTGGTCGCAAGGGAGAAAGAGAATGAAGACAAGACAACTCGCGTCATGGCGAAACTATTGGAGCATACACCGCCACCTATAGAAGGATTAGAACCATCAGATTCGTTCATCGTTTTGTTGATGTGGTTGATCATTGATCGCCAAAATTCATGGGCATCGAAAACAATTGAAGATACATACTTCAAAGACCCGATCTGGTTCGCTAATCCGTTGAGTCGTGCCGTGTCTGAGGTTGTAAGAGATTACGTCCTTCCGAAGCACCTCGAAAGGGATGAAGGACGCAGAAGAGCAAAACGGGCTATTGAATGGTTAGGACAAGTGATTGATCTGGTTTCTGATAGAATTAAAGGATTATATCGTATAGTCAAGGAAGATGACACTGAAGAAAATGTGAAAAAGTTACATGATACGTACAACGTGATTAATGAAGTTATTACACGTCTTTATTTTGCTGTTGCCTATAAAAGAGAGCAGTCTGAGGAAACTGTTGAGGAAATTTCCGACGACTTACGCCGTAATTACTACAATGAAGTCAAACCTTTGATGCAACAGGTCATTACTTTTGCACAAAAACCAGAAAGCGGCATCATGTTCGCTCCGACAGCGCACTATTTCATGCAACTTTTAAGGAGTTTCCTCGGTTGCAATCCCAAAGAGGTTTTGCATTTAGCAGCGGAGGTTGTAAAATCAAGTGAACGGTTTGGTTATAATCTTGATACTCTTGCGGTTATGGAGGTTGTCGAATTCGTTGAACTTGTACTTGCTGATTACCGACATGAAGTGCGCGACGGTGAAGCTTTGGAAGACCTACTCAATCTATTAGATCTTTTTGCCAAAATAGGATGGACGGACGCGCTTAAACTCGTTTGGCGGCTTGATGAGGTTTTTCGGTAGGTTTCTACAGACATTTCGCCCCGCTGGGGCTCACAGTTTAGGGATGTTGTATTTTCTATAGACATTTCGCCCCGCTGGGGCTTTAAGGCAGCCGTAGGTTCGGTGTTCTATGCACATTCCGCCCCGTTAGCACTTAGGTATTCATACCCCGAACACTTATGAGAGAAATTCTAATTGAGGATCACTCAAATGACCGCTGTACTTATCGTTATAGGTTCAATTGCTGCAATAGTGGGTGTTGGTGTTGCTACTTGGTCTATCATCAGCACACGAAAAAAGTACTATGACGAGTATATGAGGAGAAAGCGCGAGGCAGAAGATTAGAAGTTATATCTTGATCGGGCGTGACATATCTACAGTAGGAGAGCCTTCATGCTAACTATCAACCCGAAATATATCGTTGATGACAAGGGGGAAAAGACTGCTGCCGTCCTTACAATGAAAGAATACCACTTTCTCATAAAGTGCCTTGAGGATTTAGAGGACATTTTAGAGATGGATTCAGCGGTTGAAACTGCTACAGATTTTCGGGACTATCAAGAAATTCGATCTGACTTAAAAAGAGAAGGAAAACTTTGACGGATATGAAAACAACAGAGATTCAAGCTGAATTGGCAGCATTAGGATTAGATGCGTGGCTCCTCTACGATTTCCGCGGGATAAACCCGATTGCACAGAACGTGGCAGGCTTGGCAGAAGCACACATCACACGTCGCTGGTTCTGCCTCATCCCCGCACAGGGTGAACCGCGGTGGCTGGTCCATAAGATTGAGACATCTAACTTCACAAGTGTCCAAGGCACCGTCGCGCTTTACGCGGGTTGGGAAGAACTTAACGAAAAGATGCGTGCACTGCTTGCAACCCCCCAACCCCCCTTATCAGGGGGGCAAGACGGAGATTTCGGTATCAAAACCGTTGCAATGGAGTATTCGCCAAACGCTGAAATCCCTTATGTTTCACGGGTAGATGCCGGCACTTTGGAGTGGATTCGTTCGATGGGCGTTGCGGTGCACACATCCGCGGAACTCGCACAGCGGATGGAAGCGCGTCTGAGTGAGGCACAGGCAACCGGGCATCAGATGTCCGCACACCTCGTGCTACAGGCGAAAGACTATGCCTTTAAATGGATCGGTTCACAACTGCGTGACGGAAAAACAATTACGGAATATGACGTTCAACAAGTGATTCTCGGACAATTCGATGAGATGGGTTTGGTTACGGATTACCCACCGATCGTGGCTGCGAACGCCAAGAGCAGCGATCCGCATTATGCCCCGACTTCAACAGACACCCAAGAGATTAAAATCGGCGACTTTATCTTAATCGATTTATGGGCAAAACAGAAAGATCCGGATGCAGTCTTCGCAGATACAACATGGGTGGCGTATGCGGATACAACGGTTCCGGCGAGATATGTTGAAATCTTCGATATTGTCAAGGAGGCACGGGATAGAGCCGTGCGGTTCATCCGTGAGAAATGGGATGCCGATGAACGGATTCACGGTTACGAAGTGGACGATTGCGTCCGAGGGTATATCACCGAAAAAGGATACGGTGAATTCTTTATTCACCGCACGGGACACAACATCGGCACGGTTATCCACGGGAACGGTGTGAATTTAGATAACTTAGAGACGCGCGATGCCCGCGCCTTGATTTCTGGGATCTGTTTCTCGATTGAGCCGGGCATCTACCTTACCGATTTCGGCGTTCGGACAGAAATTGACGTTTTCTTAGCCGGTCCAGGGAGAGACGGCGTAAAAGTGACAACCGCGCCCGTTCAAAATCGGGTATTGCCATTGCTGTAACCTGATAATTCCGCTTTTTCAAATCTGCGAGAATGTGTGAAAGGTAGACGCGTGCGTTAAGGATCCACTGGTCGGCATACGCCGCAGCGAGCAACGGAAGTGCCATTGATAAACGCGGCGAGTCGAGGAGCCACTGTCTGGCGTACTCGGCATAGTCGGTATCAACAAGTCCTGTGCTACCGATCGGATAGACGACGTAGCGTTTATCGTCTCGCAGTTCCAGTCTTGGATCGAGGGGTGTGTCAAGGTTAAGAGGTTTTGCGCCGTCAATCTCAAGCACCCAAAAAAAATAATCCTCATTGTGTCCGAGGTATCCGATCTCTACATCAAGCCGATGTGCTTCTTCGGTCAGAATCGGGATGGCTTCCATATCGCGTTTCACCAAAACTGGATAGATCGCTGCGAAAAAGATTTGTTCACATCCGAGGGGTTGGCGTGCATGCTTCAGGATGTCCAAAAGGATCTGTGCTTCTTCGGTGTGTTGTAGGTCTAAGCAACTTTTCGCGAAGACTTCATCACGGATGGATCGGAGTTCTGAGGAGTCATTTGAATCAAGAGGTGGGAGTTCGCGTATCAGTTTGAGAATGTGTCGGCGTTTGGGTATAACTTTCCAAAGCACCCAATTCCACAAAACCTGCCATGTCCCGCCTTCCAACACTTGATTGAGAAAGGCTTGCACGCTGAAAAAGAAGCGTTGGAATCTGCTTTGAGATGGGAGATTTCGTTGTTCGTTCGCCATGAGTCTCAGACGATTTGGCGCAAATTTGACTTTCCGCCGGGAATATAGTATAATATATGTTGCCACTGATAGAATCGCCGGAGTGGTGAAATTGGTAGACGCACGGGACTCAAAATCCCGCGGGCCCTAGGTCCATGTCGGTTCGAGTCCGACCTCCGGCATACGGCGATGGTTTCTCATGAGCCATCGCCTTTTCTGTTCCGGTTACATCGCAACGATCTCACGCATCCGCTTCGCGAGGTCAATCTGTGCGTCTCTATCGCCACCGACTTCGTGGATAACATAGCCATCGTACCCGATAGCACGGAACGCCTCCATCACCGCTTGCCAATCCGTATCGCCATCTAAGAGATTGACAAACTGGTGTGCGCCGCGAGAGAAATCCTTGAAGTGCACCCGCTTGATACGATGTGCGAGTTCACGGATCCAATGTTCCGGGTAACCATAAGCCATCATATTCGCTGTATCGAGATACGTCCCTACCCAATCGCTGTCTATTTCATCTATAATATCGCGCATCTCTTTCGGACTCAGCAGGAATTTGTTCCAGACGTTCTCAAGCCCGATTGCGACCTGGTGTGTTTCCGCGGAAGGTGCGAGTGCCTTCAGGACACTCACGAGGTTATCCCAGACTTGCTGGTAGGTCCCCTCAACAGTCAATTGTCCAGGATGCAGTAAAATCCCACCGACCCCGAGGGCACCAGCGACTTCCAACCCGCGGGCGAGAGAGACTGCGCCTTTTTCGCGCTGCGTGGCATCCAAACTGAGCAAATTCCCGCGGTCGGCGTAGCCTGCCGTGATACTACTGATTTCAATACCTGCATCCTCACACTTGGCAGCGATGCCGCGTAACTCCGTATCGCTCATATTGATGTCGGTGTCTTGTCCTTCACCGAAAATGAGTTCAACGGCATCGTAACCGGCATCTTGACAGAGGGAGAGTGTATCGTCCAAGGACATACCGCCGAGGATAATTTGGGTGACGCCTATCTTCATTTCTTCTCCTTTTCGATGTAAAATTGCGTGGCTGTTAGAGATTGTATGCAGAGGTGCCGAGTTTCGAGACACTGTGGACACCGAATAGTTACATAATACGCGTCGTTGAACACGGTATCAATCAAATTGTCGTCCGAGCGATCCACCAACGAATGCCCCAAAAACTGGTCAAGCACTTCGTATTCCCTGTCGCAATCTGGACAGATTTGTAAGTCGTGCCCGATGTCCGTCTGGTCGAGCCATCGCATCGTCAATGCCTTTCATTCTTAAAGTTTGGGGAAGAAACCAAAAATTGAGAAACCGATTTAAGATAGCGATTCGGCAAGCGTGCCTTGACATGAACGGCTTCCGCTGCGTATTCAGTATCAAGCACTATGCCGTGCTTATGCAGTAAATCGAGTGCCTTTCCTTCCGTATAAGGAATAGAGAGAGAGATGTCCGTGCCACGTTCGGCAAAACGCTGTGCCAAAGCCTCTATTAACGCTGGAACGCCATCGCCGCGTTGCGCGGAGATAGGGAGTGCCTCGGGATATTGGCACTGTAAGATGTGCAAACCCTCATCATCACTTTTGAGCCTATCGATTTTATTGAAAACCATGAACATCGGCATGTCGGTAGCCTTCAATTCTTCAAGGACTACGTTCACAGCGGCTATCTGTGCCTCTGCTTCTGGATGACTGATGTCAATAACATGTAGCAAAAGATCTGCCTCTAAGACTTCTTCGAGCGTCGCCTTGAATGCAGCAACTAACTGGTGTGGTAATTTCTTGATAAATCCGACGGTGTCGCTCAACAGAATTTGTTGCTTTTGCGGCAAATCCAACTTCCGCGTGGTAGAATCTAAAGTTGCGAACAACTTGTCTTCAGCCAAAACGGTTTCGCCTGTCAGTCGGTTAAATAGGGTTGATTTCCCTGCATTGGTATATCCCACGAGAGATACTTTGATTTTTTCGGACCGATTTCGCCGTTGCACATGACGCTGTTTTTCAACGGCATCCAGTGCCTTTCTCACATGTGCGATGTTCCTACGAACCCAGCGTCTATCCATTTCAAGCTGCGTTTCACCGGGACCCCGGAGGTGTCTACCCCCGCCGCCACCTGTCGCAAGTCGTGAGAGGTGTGTCCACATCCGAGTGAGGCGTGGGAGTGCGTATTCGAGTTGCGCCAATGCGACTTGTAAGCGTGCTTCTTTGGTGAGTGCGCGTTGCGCAAAAACCTGAAGAATGAGTCCTGTCCGGTCAATCGTGGCGACCTCAAGTGCTCGTTCAAGATTCCGATTCTGCGCGGGTGATAGCTCCTCATCAAAGATAATTGCGTCTGCGTCTAACTCTGCAACGAGGGGCTTGAGTTCGTCTTCAACCTTCCCTTCACCAATGAAATACGTTGGATTTGGCACATTACGGGGTTGAATTGTCGTAGCAACCACCTCAATACCAGCAGTCTCTGTGAGTTGCTGGAGTTCTTGCAACGATTCTTCGGTCTCGTGCATCAAGGTATTTCGGAGTTTTATCCCTACCAATATCGCACGTGAGGGCGGATTCGGTGCCCGGGTATCGTAAAGTTCTGGCATCAAGAGACTCCTTTCCTGAGTTCTGCGGGTATACCGAGGCAGTGTGCCGCGGTTTTCCCAACACCAGGGTTCTTAATAGGATAGTTTATCAGATTTGTGTGCTGTTTTCCACTAAAATCCTATTTTGCGAAAAAACTTCAGATTTTTCGGTACTGAATGATTCTTGAAGTTTTCCTTGCACAGGAGTCAATTCTGTGTTATACTTAAAAACCATGATGAAAAATGGCAAAAATTCCACAACTCCCATGATCACTGTGAACCGAAAAGCGCGGTATGATTATCACCTGCGCGATCGGTATGAAGCCGGTGTCGTTCTCCAAGGGACCGAAGTGAAATCAATTCGCGCAGGACGGCTCAACTTGGCAGACAGTTACGCACAGATAACAGAGGGTGAGGTGTTCCTGATCGATGCCCATATCGGTCCTTATGAACATGGGAATATGGAAAACCACGAGCCGAAGCGGAAACGGAAACTCTTATTGCATCGGCGAGAGATCACTAAACTTGAACGTTCAATCCGTTCCAAGGGTATGACGATCGTTCCGACGCGAGCGTATTTTAGCAACGGTAAGGTGAAACTGGAGTTAGCCGTTGCTATGGGTAAGCGACTTTACGATAAACGCGATAAACTTGAGCGTGAAGCGACGGCGAGTGAGATTCGGGCATACAATTGAGTTGACTCTCAGCGACCTTGCTGACTGTTAACGACTCTTCTGGGGGTGTAAAGGTTTCGACGAAGGTAAATGAGATATAGGTTGCATGCCGAGGTCTCCGCAGGCCTCGTTAAACAGGCGGAACATTTATAAATGCTGATGAAGAATTAGCATTAGCTGCTTAATGTAGCTACGCTTTGCCGACCTGCTGCCCGTCAGGGAAGCAAAAGCGTCGCAATACGGGCTAGCCACACATCCATTCTCAAAGGGGTGTGTCGCGAAACACTTTTTGAGATAGCCTCTTATGAATCCTGCACAGGAGAGTCTGAGCGGCGAATCTTAAATCCTGTGATAAGCATGTAGTAGCCTCTATTAAACTGCCTTCGGACGCGGGTTCGATTCCCGCCACCTCCATTTCTACCGCGTCATTCCGTGTTTACCAATTACATATTGTTTGCCAAATGACATGGATACCGAATTTGCGAACATGCCCCCTCGTATTCAAAAGATTGTGCAAGCGCATATATGTGAAGATGAACACATCCGCTTGTGCGTCCTCGGTCGCTCCAACTTACTGTGTCCAGACTATGTCTTCATCACCTCGCGCCGGGTGCTGG
This sequence comes from Candidatus Poribacteria bacterium, assembly GCA_009839745.1. NCBI lineage: Bacteria > Candidatus Poribacteria > Candidatus Poribacteria bacterium. The sequence goes on along the minus strand of VXPE01000103.1, from coordinate 24,200 downwards.
TCTTAGATGAACGCTATATAGGGAGTTTCACTGTCTCTTACGCAAACGTTCGATGTAATTTATTATTCACGGAAATTCGTGGTGTCAAACTCATTCGGGATTTCAAGCATCGGCTCCTTCGCCAAGCAAAACTTGAAATTAGTATTGTCCGCAATGTTCATTGGATTGACAATATCAACGTCCGTTCAGCACAATGTGCCTACGCGTGCATCGCCGAGCAACTCACAGCATAAAAAGGGATGCCATGATAGAATTCCTGAATTATCTCATCGTTTCGTATAACGTCTGGTTTACAGCCCCTTTAGCGATTGTGTTCCTCCTGGCACTCTTTCGACTCGTTACTGGAGCGATGGATTTCGGGGATGTGGACGCAGATGTTGATATGGATGCTGACATCGACGCGGACGCAGATGTAGATGCTGATATAGACACAGGCTCTCAGGGTCCCTCGTTTGGGGATGTGTTTGGGTTTCTGAACGTTGGCAGGGTCCCTCTGATGATTGTTCTGATGTCGCTATTTGTGACGTGGGGAATTTTTGGGCTCATCGCGAACGCGTTTCTCAACATCCCTGGGAATCCACATCGAGTTTGGATATCGTGTATCATTGCGTTTTTCTGTTGTTTCTTGGGAACTCGGTATATCTCTATCGCGCTTTCAAAATTGTTCCCAGAGAGCGAAAAAGCCATCAATGATGTCCAACTACTCGGTTTAAGTGGGCGCGTCATTAGTGGGCAGATCACAACCACTTTTGGGACGGCTCGCGTCCAAGTTCCGGACGGACCGGAATTAACTGTCAGTTGCCGTGTCGAACCAGACGGAATCACGCCTGTCAAAGGGGATACTGTCATTCTCATAAATTATGACGGGACCAAACGAATCTTTGATGTAAAAAAAAGCGAAATGGATCTGCGATAATATAGCGTTTTGCGTCTGTGCAACATCGCTTAATTAATTGAACTGACATTTACCCTAAAGTCCCTACGTTAGGTGCAAAAGACACACCATACAGAGGAGAATTGAAGCATGTTGGACGCCAACTTATTCATCACTATTGTCGGTAGCGTAATTGCCTTACTGGTCATTTTCCTGTTAATCTATCGCTCCTTCTACAAAAAAGCACCAGCAGATTCGGCATTAGTCATCTCTGGCGGTCGTAAAAAGCGGGTCGTCTTTGGTGGTAACCTTATCAATCCATTGACGAACACGACCCAACTGATTTCCCTGAATACGCTCCAACTTCCCGTTGAACGAACGGGACAAGCCGCGCTCATTACAAAAGATAGTTTACGGGTTGATTTGGAAGCAGAATTCTATGTCAAAATTGAACCACACGAACAGGATGTACTCAAAGCGGTCGCGAGTCTTGGTGATAAAACGCTAACGCCCTCCGAAGTGAATAAACTCCTTGAAGGCAAACTTGTGGGTGTCCTCCGAAGCGTCGCGGCAACTATGGATCTACAGGAATTGCATGAAAAACGCCAACAGTTTTCTGATCAGGTTCAGGAAGCCTGTCGGGACGACCTCGAGCAGAACGGTTTTAAGTTAGAAAGTGTCGCTGTCACCAATCTTGACCAGACCCCACTTGACGCACTTGACGCGAACAACCGTTTTGATGTCGTTGCGATCCAAACCATCAAGCAAGAGGTTGAAGATCGGCAAACTGAGACTGCCCGGATTGAACATGAAAACCAAGTAAAGCGTGAAGAGAACCGACTTAAAGCCGAACTGGAAATCAAACAACGCGAAGAGGAAACGGAGACACAAGCCTTAGAAGTTGCGAAACGGCTTGAGTTCGCACAAGAAGAGCAGCGGAAAGCAATCTCTACGAACAAAGCGGAACAGGAACGCGAGATTGAATCCCATAAACTCGAACAGCAACAAGCTATCGAGGAAACACGAATCAAGCAGGAAGAAGTGGTAAAGTCTACGGAAATTCTGCAGAAGCAGCGGCTTGATACTGCGCGGATTGAACAGGAACGCCAAGTTCAAGAAACAGAGATTGCACAAAAGCAGGCAGTCGAAATTGCTCGTGTCCAACAGGAACAGTTGATCGAGGAAGCACAGGTTCAGCGGGAACTCACCGTTGAAAAAGCCAAGATTGAGCAGCAGCGTGCGGTCGAAGAGACCGGTATTTCCAGCAGAATCGTCCTTATTGAGAAAGAACGCGAAGAAAAAGAGGCAGAAGCCGAAAACGCAATCCAGATCTCAATGAAAGAGAAGCAGCGTGAAGCGGCATTGATTGAACTCCTGGACGTTAGCGCGCAAAAAGCAAAAGCCGAGGCGAGTGTCTTAACTGCCGAAGCCGTTGAAGAAGCGGAGCGGCAAAGTAAAATCGCTCTTATCCGTGCGGAACAGGAGGCGGACGAAGAACGCATCGCCAAAGAACGCGCAACTGACGCGGAAGTTTATGCTGTTGTGGAGACCGCTAAGGCGGAACTTGACGCGGCTGAAGTCAAAGCGCAGGCGCAAAGAATTCTTGCAGAGGCATTCCTCGTTGAAGCGCAGGCAAAAGCCAATGGCGAAGAGGCATCGATTGCTGCGAAGAATCAGGCAGATTCAAAAGTTCTCGTTAGTGATGCTATATTAGCACTCGTGGAATCCCTACCTGAAGTAACCACTGAACTGATGAAGCCGGCGGAGCGTATTGAAAGCATCCGTGTGCTTGACCTCGGGGGCGGCGGTAATGGTAATGGCAGCAATGGCATGAACCGGATCCTCAGTTCCATTGTGAATGCTGGTGCGGCAGTGCCTCTGCTGAAAGAAATCGTTGGTTTCAGCGGTTTAGATACTGAGAGAATTGCACAGACCATTCGCGATTATGCTTCCAACGTGGCAGTCAATGCCCAATCGGATTCAGAAGAATAGCAGAATAGTCGTCGGCAGTCAGCAGTCAGGAAAGAGGTCTCTTTCTGAAAGCCGAAAGCTGACGGCTGATAGCCAATATGAAAGGATGCACAGATGGAAAAAGAGAAACAAGCACGTGTTGAGGTTAAGGTTAACTTCCTCTCAATTGATCGGAGCACTGGAGCACCAATCGTTGTCCTGAAGGAGAAAGAGGGAGATTCAAATCGGATATTGCTGATTTGGATCGGTGAATCGGAGGCAGCGGCTATCCAGATGCATATCGAGAAAATGCAACTTCCGCGACCGATGACACACGACTTACTCAAGACGATGATTGAAACGCTTGGGGCTAAAGTTACAACCGTGTGTGTACATGCTTTTGAAGAACGGACTTTCTATGCATGTATAACCTTAGAGGTCGATGGGAACGCTATTGACGTGGATTGTCGACCGAGCGATGCAATCGCGCTTGCACTCCGCTGTGAAGCCCCCATCTATGTTGTTGAAGAGGTGCTTGCTGAGCAAGGATTCTCTGAACAGGAACTTGACCAGGGACAAAAACCCGACACGAAAGATGTCTTGGAGAATTTAGATGACGACACGCTAAAACAGTATACGGTCTAAATAGTTGTCAGTCGTCGGTTCGGATTTTCTGATGCAGATTAAGAATTTAATCGGATAATTTTTACCAATGCCCGGTGCGGTTACAAACCGCACCTACTGGGTTTGGGGAACATAGAATTACCCAAATATTTTATTAAACTTCATGCGAAAATCCTTTCGGTTTTCAGTTAAGAGGTTTTTGGTAGCAATTGACCGCGCCCTGGAATATTCAAAGTGGAGCTCCCCCTCAGACGCATCCTAACTGCGAAAACGTGGAATCACTATGAGCAATTCATTCAGAAAAAACTGTATTGTGCTTCATGAAAGTTGCACAACAGCCTTGGATCGGAGAGATTTCGCGCCGAGAATAGACCTCTCCTTTCTTGACCCTCCCTTCAATCAGGATAAGACTTACAATGCCTGGGATGATAATTTACCACCAGAGGAATATTGGGGGTGGATGGGCGATATCTGTGCAAAGGTGTATGCATTGACATCGGAGGGTGGTGCCCTTTATTTCATGCAACGTGAAAAAAATACAGAATTCGTGTTGCAATGCTTACGAGATACCGGATGGACCTTTCAAAATCTGATTATTTGGAAAAAGAAAACTTCGGCAGTGCCGGGGATGAAGCGTTTCGGTAAGCACTATCAGATTATAGGATTCGCGACAAAAGGTAAAACGCCGCGTGTCTTCCATCGTCTACGCATCGATCCACCACTGCCTGCAGATTACAAGCACGCCCGAGAAAACGGTATGTTTGTTACGGATGTCTGGGATGATATTCGTGAGTTGACCTCTGGTTATTTTGCGGGCGATGAAGCATTGCGAGATGCAGAAGGGAATCGCTTGCACAAACAGCAGACCCCTATTCAACTTCTTCTTCGGATTATCCTTTCTTCCACAAATCCCGGTGATGTCGTCCTAGACCCGTTCGCGGGTTCAGGGACAACGCTGGTCGTGGCGGAACAATTGGGACGAAAATCAGTAGGTATTGAACTCGACTCCCACAACGTTACGCTTATTCAAAACAGACTTGCCGAACAGAGAAAATCAGACGATGTCTCACGCTTTTTCAAGGATTACGCATGCACCCCAGATTTAGAAGCAATTTGGGGAGAACAGGGACAAAGTAGAAAAATCGCATCCTCTGACGAACTCACTGCTAAACAGATGGCTTTTCTTGAATCAAATCAATAAATGACTTACTCTATTTATCACTTTTTCGCCGACTTGTGCAAGAAAAAAGAGGAATTTCTCTCAAAAAATCAACTTGAGGAATTTCCCTTTGATCAACAAATGCTCTCTTGTGTCAACAAAGGAAAATTTCCGGATTTAGCCATCAAACTCGATCACAGCGATGCTCAGTTTACTGGCGGAGAATTGATTGAGCTCAAAGATAGCAAAACCTATTCGGTTGCCTCTTTTAATTCGACGATTCCAACTGGTGAAAAGGATGTCAAGAAGTTAACGGAAGGTATAGAAAACACTACCCGCACACAAATGGAAGAAGCAGGGAATAATATACTCTCCCTACCAAAAAGATGCGTTTCCGCATTATGACCGAGGTTAAGGCAGGCGCAAATATTTTGAACCCGAATCAGTATCCCCAAATTGGGGACAATACATTGAACTTTGCCGTTCCATGTCATGGTGACACCGAGCAGAACCAACAGCATGACAAAATGAAAATAGCCTTTCAGGAAATGGAATGTGGAGAGTTATTTTCACAGATGGAAATTTTTGTTCTCCAACACCATTTTAATGGAAAATTCCTTGTGTTTCAGACCCACCTACCAATTTAAACTCCCTACTCAATCTCGTAGACTATCGTGACATTCACAGTGACGGTGAGTTCACCGGCTTCAATAGGGGTTGAACTCAGCGCACTCTCCTCGGCGAACGCCGCTTCCCTCGCAAAGGCGATTGGGGGGCTTGCAGCGTGCGAGGTCTCGGTGATCGTGATGGGTTTTCCGAGCGTAACACCGCTCGCGTCTGCTAAGGTTTGCGCTTTTGCCGCTGCATCTTCTACTGCTAAGCCACGCGCTTGTGTCTGCAAGGGTGTGGTGTCTTCAATCATAAATTGTACGGAGTTTACAACAACAATGTCACCCCCCGCTTCGGCAGCAGCATCAATGACGCCACTGAGAGTCTCTAACGCTCGGACTTTCGCACTGACGGTGTTGTTCACACTGTATCCACGAAGGACCCGTCCATTCTCCGTATAGTCATACTGCGGATAGATGCTAAATCTTTCGGTTTGAATATCGTTTTCAGCGATGCCGCGGGCTTTCAGTGCGTCTAGGACCGCTGTCATTGCGACAGCAGCTGCCTCGCGGGCTTCTGCAACCGTCTTTTTCTCAACGGATACGCCTAAATTTAGTGTTGCTATATCGGGTTCACCAACAACTGAACCATTCCCCGTCACGTGGATTTTCCTACTCTCCTGCGATTGTAGTAAAGTTCCTAAAATTTGTGGCTCGCACCCGGTGAGCGTTATGGCGAGCAGCGTAATTACTCCCAAAAATAGAAATTCTAATCTCTTCATGGTAAACCCCCCTGTTCGGTCTCAACTTCTGTAGCGGCTTCTTCAGCTTTGAGCGTTTCGGATTTCTTTATTAACTGATCCACATTCGCCTTGAAGAGCCTGAAGACAGTCTCCGTGTCGTCGCGTTTGACGTAAAGTTTACCCTCTTCCTCTTTCCCAATGTGTAGGGTTGCCATTGTGCCATCGTTAAGCACAGCGGAAATAGTGGATTGTGGTGTGTCCAAACCGTATGCTGCAAGGGCGTCCGTCGCTGCAGCGAAATCGTCTGTGTCCAACCCGCTGAAAGTTGTTAGAAGTGTGTCAATTTCCGTTGCTTTCGCAGCAGCGGCTACAGGCTTGAGCATCTGCCATGCCCCCTCTACATCGAGACGCAGTTCGACGGTCTCCTCCGGTGAAACGATGTTCAACTGTGTAACAATCCCTTTGTTAAAATTGAAGATAGTCCGATCTTTCCAAGTCCGTGTGCCTTTGTCAAAGACAGATTGGAGATAGCCTTGTGCTACGTAGACCTCGTTGGCATCGGCAGGACGGACGTAACTGCTCAGGAACCCCGGGGTCGTTTTCCCCACAAACAGATGCGCCAATACCTTATCGCTCGTATCCATCAATTTTGCTTCGACACCCGTGTTATCTACCTCAAATTCTGACTGCTTTTCTGGGTTATTGGAGACGCGTTGTGTATTTTTAAATTCTGCTACCTTGGCGAGTAATTCCGTTACCCCTTCGCTATCCGCAGGATAGTTATCCATGGAAGCGACTACCCAATTGCCACTCTGTTTTGAAAGTGTTGTGGTTTCGCCGGTCGCGGTGATTTCTATTTTCACAACCTGTTCCTCATTGAAATTGGGAAACAGGGGCATCGCTGTCTCAACTTTTTTCTCATATTCGCTCTGCCCAAAGGGGTTCTCGAAAAGCAGGACAACGCTTGCCAAAACGACAAAAATAGCACCTAAAATAAAGAGTTGCTTTGTCTTCATTTTTTAATTTATTACTCCTGAAGGCAAGTTATACAGACCCGTAGGTCTCTACGAACCGTTTTGCTCGTCTTTTTAGGAAATATCGAAGGAGTCCAAAAACAATAACGATCAAGGGAACCCCCACAATACAGAGGTACTTAATAAAGTTTTTCTCAATTTCAGAAACCTCACGCAAGGGTCGATCCGTAATGGTGTGTGAACGGATACCGATGAGCGCATCACCAAGGGTCAACCAATCCACGGTGTTTAAGAAAAAGTTAACGCCATCGGGACGTAATTGCGTGAGAAATTGCGCCGTGCCTACTACAATAATTTGGGTCTGTTCACTCTCAGTTTTGGTGATTCGTCCCGCTGTGTCTGTCCCTGGGACAGGCGTTTCGCTGTCCTCAGTTTTAGGAGAGGTTTCTAACCCCGATTCCGCGGCATCTTGGGTTGGGACCGGCGGAATTTCTTTACCGGCATAGAAACTCTTGAATTTGCCTTCCAAGGCGACAGCAACCGTATAAACTTGAGACTCCGCATTGGGCGGAATCGGAGCGTTCGGCATTAGGTTGTAATAGCCTTGGATACTCCGCCCTGCTTCACTTGTCTTTGCCAACGGCGTTGCGGTGATCCCTTCCTTTGTTACCATCTCTAAAGAACTCGTCCATGGTAATGTCAACACCTCCAACTGATTGGTGATACTGTGTTCCGTTGAGAAATTCGGTTTCACAATTTTAACAAAATAGGGATACGGTTGAATAACTGTCATGAACCCCTGTTGGAACCGCGCAGTGTCGTGGAATCTGGCATCAAGCAAGAGGTTGTTCCCAAGTTTCACACCGTAGTGTTCTAAGAGGTCATTCAGACCTGTGCTCAATGGAGCAGCTTGTAAGGTGCCAGGCTGTAATTGAATGGGATCGACTAAAAAGATTACCCGACCGCCACGCATAATGAACTGATCTATTTCATATTTATCGCGTTCCGTCAAGGGTTGTTGGGCACCCGCGATAACCAGTGTCGAAACGCTACTATCAATCGCTTTTCCATCTTGTAGACTGACGGCGGTGAGATTATATTGTCCTTGGGCACTTTTATCCAAAAGTTGGCGGAACTGTTGATGGTTTTGATGATCAATGTCAAATTCACCGTGTCCGCTCAAAAACCCTACCGTTTTCGCCTCTTTGGTGGTAACTTTGAGAATAGTGGACGTCAGTTCGTACTCCAAATTAGCGGTTGATCGCACGACTGGCAGGATCTCCTCTTTCCCGCTATAACCGATAGAGATGCCCATATAGACGTTCGCAATTTCCGCTTTATCCTTTTTTACAACATTGATTTGGACTTCCGGGATCCCCTTGAAACGGAGTTCCTGTTTCTGTCCATCGTCAAAATCGGCAGGATTCACGAAATCGATTTGGAGTCTCTTGGAGAACGCGTTGTATTCATCGAGGACATCTCTGACATCGCGACGGATTTGTGCGACCTCCGCGGGATTCGTGGAAAAGTAGGCGGTGATCGTCACAATATCGTCTAACGTGTCGATCACATTCTTAGTCGCTGTCGAGATAGTATAACGCTTGTCCTCGGTAAGATCGGCGCGAATGAAGCGACGCGTCGACAGGAAATTAATCAGCGCGAGGATGCCGAAGATGATTGCGACAAAAGCGAGGGTGTTGCCACCGTATTTGATTCTTTTATTCACCAAAACAGTCTCCTCCTTCCTTAACGCCATTTGCGGCTTTCAACCGACAATGTGCTTAAATAGAGAAAAAAACCGATGAGCGACAGATAATAGATAATGTCTCGGGAATCGAGAACGCCTCGAAGAATACTACTGTAATGGGCACCGAGACCCAGATAACTGAAAATCGGGAACAACCAATTCGGGGCATTGAAAAGCACAATGTCCTCACCGATGATCAGCAACACAAAACAGGCAGTGATGCCAAAAATAAACGCAATAATCTGATTTTCAGTCAACGTTGAGGCGAAAAGCCCGACGGATATATATGCCCCACCCATCAGCAGGAGACCGATGTATCCCCCGATGAGCGTCCCACCATCTGGATTCCCCAAATACATAACCGAAAGCGGCAGAACGAGTGAGAGTAACACTGTTACCGTAAGAAGGGCAAAGCTCGCTAAGAATTTCCCGATGACGACTTCGTAATCTCGAAGTGGCAACGTCATCAGGATTTCGACTGTGCCGAGTTTCTTTTCTTCAGCCCAGAGTTTCATCGTAACAGCGGGGATGAAAAACAGGAAAATCCACGGCATTAACCCGAAAAAACCGCGCATTTCAGCTTGGTTAACGAGAAAAAACCCTCTGAAGAAAAGCCAGGCAGAGATGCCGAGGAAAAATGTGATGAAAATATACGCGATGGGCGAATTGAAATAACTTCTAAATTCCTTTTTAAGGATAGCTGTAATGTTCGTCATGATTTTTAAAATATGGAAATCCTTAGTTATCAGGAGAGTGGTTATCGGTTATCGGTCATCGGTTACAAGAGGGTGTTTTTGCTTGGGCATTTCTGCGGATTTCCCTTGTTAAACGAAAACCTCTTAACCGACGGTTGACAACTGACAACTGACAACTAATTATGCCTGTTCCTTGTCTGTCAAATTCAGGAAGACATCCTCTAAATCCACGGATTCCTGACGGAGTTCTGTAAGGCTCCATCCATTCTTCACAACCACGTGAAAAAGTGCTTCGGCAGCATCGCTCCCCTGAGAGGCATGGATCTGATACCCTACGATACCGTTGTCCGTGTCAACACGATTCCACTGTGAGACAAAATCTAATTCGTTGAGTTGTGCCTCAATGGATTCCTGTGAACCTCGGATGGCGATATGCACAATTTCTTCGCCTTTCGCTTGACTGGAGAGTTCTTCGGGTGTCCCGTTTGCGACAATCTTCCCGTTGTTGATGATTAGAATCCGGCTGCAGGTAGCAGAGACTTCAGGCAAAATGTGTGTGCTAAAAAGCACCAATTTCTCTTGCCCGATGTTTTTGATTAAGTTACGGATCTCAATGATTTGGCTTGGGTCTAACCCAGAGGTAGGTTCATCTAAAATCAGGATAGGTGGATCGTGGATGAGGCTTTGTGCCAGACCGACGCGCTGCCGATAGCCTTTTGAGAGTTCACCGATGTCTTTTTGGATAACGTCCTCGAGTCCACAGATGTCGATAACCGCCCGAATCCGATCTTTCCGTTGGCTTTTTGGAAGGTTCCGCACCTGCGTCATAAAATTGAGGTATTCAATGACTCCCATATCGGCATAAAGGGGCGCGCTTTCAGGGAGATAGCCTATCTGTTTTCTGACTTCGACGGATTCCTCGAAGACATCGTATCCCGCAACGGTGGCACTTCCTGCATCCGCAGAGAGATAACAGGTGAGAATACGCATCGTGGTTGTCTTTCCTGCCCCATTCGGACCGAGGAAACCTAACACCTCGCCGGCATGCGCGTCAAATGAAACGTGGTCGACAGCAACTGTCGGACCGTAAGATTTTGTGAGTTCTCTAACTTCGATCATACGCTTGATAATGTAGAAACAATCGGCGAGAAAAGATGTTACCGATGTGTTTGAAAAATAGGATATATTTATTAAAATGGTAGCACAAAAATTTCCGAATGTCAAGAAAAATTGGCATTAAACTCGCTATGATTCCGACACGCCCCTCAAATCCAACTATACACTGCTGATCTCAACACAAGACTTAACAGGGGCCAAAAACACCCCATCAACGCTTCACCTAACACCAATCCGATGAAGAACGGCACTGCCTTTCGATAGGCGTTGATACCGCCGTGCCGCAAGATTACCCACTTTGCTACCATCGCCAGAAATAGCGGAAACCAGATGACATCCGTTGTTCCCGGCGCGACACCGATAACATATCCCGCGGGATGCAACGGACACCACACAAAACGTGAACGCAGAAAGATGATACCCACATTCACAGCGAAGGCGAATCCGAGCACCGAGGTCGCCAGCCAATCCGTCGGTTTTGGATTCACTAACCACGAAGAAAGGAAGTTGTATGTATCCGCACCACCGGCATGAATCTGCTCCGAGCCTGCAGCCACCCCCTCACTGTAAATCGCATACGGATAGAGAATCAGACTCGACAGGATACCCACAAGACTTGCAATGACTAATACGCCAAACATCGTTCGATTTCGGATACCCGTGCGCTCTCCGAGTTTAAACGCCTCCAACTGATCCGGCATCGGATGTGTCCGAAAGGAGGCATAACTTGCACCACTTAACCAATTCATCAACGAGAGCATTGTTAGGTTGCCCGCCCGCAAACGTCGCGTGCCGAGCAGTGAAATTATCATATACTGCGGGGTCAGATACCCAATCGCATGGATCGGTGGTCCCAATTCTGCACGCATTCGGGTTAACCCCATCACAATCATTAAATAGACCCCGATAAAAATCGCAAACGCCCATAGCGTCATCCCACTACGGACACAAAAAACCGCTAACAGAAGCAGACATATACCCAACGTAATGACGGCGGCGCGATGCGAGATCGCCTCTGTTCGTGAGGCGGCGCGATCGGGTCGGATGACCTGTGACCACACATCTGCAAAATGTTTCCGCGCATGCCAACAGGCAATCGCAAGCAATGCCAGCAATGCCCCGGCACCCTGTTCTCCTAAAAACGGATAGCCGGGTAACGCTGAAATCCCGACAGCACTTCCAAAGAGCAACTGGACTTTCTTCAGCAGATAGAAAAAGGTGCACGAAAACGCCAAATCCAAAGGCAAAATAAAGGAGAAGCCAATTATATAGGGATGAAACCTGAGGGGTGTGCTACCCATTGCGCTCCAGGGTTTTTGCGTGAAGTAAACATTGAGATCGTATTTTCGAACAGGGATCTCTGGGAGAATAGGGTAGAAGAACTGCAGCCCATTGAGTAGGTTGATGCCCATGGCGATGCCGAAGCCGAGCCAGAGCAAGCGATTTGAGAAGATACGCCGGTTGGTGGTAATCTCAAGCGGAATTTGAATAATCGGATACGCGAGTTTCTCATTTTCTATCCACTGCTTGCGAATCAGGGAGGTCAAACACAAAAAGATTAACATCAACAGGAAAATAACCACCGACCAAGCGAGAATCGGCACGATCCAATACTGGACATAACCCTCTGTAAAAAAGTTGACCTCACCCTCATAGAAATCGTTGACGGCTTTCGGGTCTTTCACGACAAGCCATTCGGGAAGATAATGAAAGAGGAGTGCCTCCCAATCGTTTTCGGGGGTAGCAAAGCGAAACGCATACGGGATGAGTCCCATTAAACGCGGAATACAATCATGTCCTGAAAAAGCACTCCCTACGGCGAGCATACTAAAAATGACAAGTAGATCCCGGGGCTGCAGGGCGGCGCGTGGAAAGATACGCCGCACAATCATGTTTAGAAACGTTATCGCTATAATGCCGAACATGACATTGACGGACATCGCGACGGTTGTCAGATGTGCGGTATGCCAAATCATTTCGACATAGGCTATCCAGTAGCTATTCGCGATAATCAAGACAGCCCCAATCAGCACTGCTCGTTTTGCGATTGTCTGCGAGGCGTGCGAATCTGTAGTGTGCATATTCTCAGGAGAAAAACGGCAGCGATTTCATTTCTTGCTCGACCGCGACACCTCGAAACTAAACCGCTTTAATATATACCTTGGTTAGGAGAACTTGAGTTGTAGAGTAGACAGGGCATTGTAGCGTGCATCGGCTCTATCAAAAAATGCAAAGTGCGAGCCCGTGTTTGAAAATTTTCCTTTGCTATATTCGTTAAATATGTTATACTGAATATAGGAGTTTGTCAAGGTTTTTCTTGCAAATCAAATTCCGAGAATGTTCTTTGTAATATTCGTGAGACAGGTCGGCTTTCGCACAATGATATGCCCGTGTTTCACTACTGACACCATCACAATTCTATTCAATACAAACAAAAAATTAGGGCTGGGATTATCCCCAAATTTCAAACGGGACCCCATCCAGAGCATCAGTAAAGAAAACTATCGACTTTTACGTATGTTTTTTATGTCATAACTTAGGAAGGAGAGTTTAGAATGGAATTAACTTTTGAAAGGGATGATCTTTTAGACGCCTTACAGGTCCTGCAAGGTGTCGCAAGTGGACGGACGACCCTACCAATCCTCTCAAATGTCCTCATCAATGCCACCGGCGGCACGATTGAGTGCATGGCAACGGATCTGGAAGTCGGCATTAGAATGGCGGTTGAAGGGACCATCACAGAGGAAGGAGCAATCACCGTCTCCGCTAAGAAGTTAGGAGATATTGTTAAGGAGTTACCTGCGGACAAACCGATACACTTGGCAACGACAGCAAACGACCGTGTTGAGATTACCTGTGGGGAGGGTGTTTACAAAATCATCGGACTGCCGGATGAAGAATTCCCACAACTCCCTTCAGTTGAAGGGGAAGCCTTGAAGATCGGCGGAGAGACCTTACGGGATGTCCTTCAGAAAACGGAGTTTGCCGCCTCTACAGAAGAGGTGCGTTACTTCCTGAATGGACTCTATTTCAATTTTCTGGAGCATGGCACTGAGATAGTCGCCACGGATGGTAAACGCCTGGCATTGGCGCGCTGCGAGCCTCTCACCTCACCGGGAGAAGCCAACGGATTCATCGTTCCGTTGAAAGCTGTCCGCGAGATTACGCGAACCTTCGCTGATGCTGGAGAGGTCAGCATCTCAGTTTTTGAAAACCAAATCCTCTTTACCGATGGAAACGCGACCTTAACGACGCGGCTCGTGGAGGGGGATTACCCGAAATACGAGAAAATCATTCCCGAATCGACTGAAGGCAGAGCCGTCGTTCCAAAAGAAGGCATCTTAAGTGCAACGCGGCGGGTCGCTCTCCTGTCGAATCCGAAGAACTATTCGATCTGCTTAGAAATCGACCCTGAACAGGTTCAAGTCTCTGCGAAGACCCCAGAGTTAGGGGAAGCCTACGAAACACTGCCGGTGGAGTCAAGCACTGGAAGCGTCAGGATCGGTTTCGACGCTCGGTTATTGATAGAGGCGTTGGCTCACATCGAAACGGAGTCCTTGTCTCTGGAATTTTCAGGTGAGTTGAACCCGGTTCTTGTGAAGCCGGTAGGCGACGATAACTATGTCTCGCTCATCATGCCCATGCGCCTGGATCCCGCTTCAGCATAAAAACTGGGAGTTCTTACCATGAAAGAAGGGATACGGTTACACCGTATCCCTTCTTTGTTCAACCTCTATCAACTTTAACGCTATGTTTAACGTGATACACATGTGTCTAACGGCACGCCTCCGGGCTGGCATCGTAATAGTAATACACACGACTTGCATTATAGACATACGTCATGCCGTGAGAGGCATGCACATAGCGATACGCTGTCTCACATACCGTATCAAAAGGCCACCATTGTTCTTCATAGCAATGGAGATACTCCTCAAGGATATCTGCAGGATGGTTTACCGTTGATGTATTTGAAGATGTGCCTGTCCTCGTATAGAGAAGCGTGCCATCGGGACAAGTATAATACGCTGTGTAAGGTTGAGTGATTGTGTAGTTATCATCGCCAACTGCGGGGTCCGTCAGCACCAATAAAGGAACAGCAAAGGCACATACAAACATTAGGAAGCTTAAAACCCCAAAAAATTCTTTCAACATTTTGTTCTCCTTTTGTTATCTATGTGTAAAATCGCTGGTGTTTGCCAGCCGTTAAGTTTTTCGATGAGAATGTTCACCTATATAACTCCATTATCAGAGCGTATCCCTCTCAAGGGGATGAGAAAATAAACAGCATTATTCGTCCTGTTTCATCTACAAGATGGAATGGGACTCCTTCAACTTTTGCCTTTTTATATTTTTCAAGTTTCTGGCGAATGCGTTCATTCTGAGGATCAAGCTGGGACCGCGCTTCAAGATAGGGAAGATAATCGTCATATGTTATAGATATATTTCGTGCCACTTTTTTGTAAAAATTTGCAACTGTGTGAACTTGTGGGATATTTCCGTGTTTCCTGATGAGTTCTGCACGTATTTCCTCGGCGAGTTCTATGGTGATTGGTACTCTTTTTATTTCTGTTTCTGGAGGTTTGGGGCGTGGCTGATTTTCGATGTTGCGAGCTTCTTCAAGCGCACGTCGATTGTTTTCAGTCGGAAAGAGATGGTAGTGTACTTGAAAATAAGCAACAAAGAGTTCACGCGATATCTCAAACCCTGGATTCCGTCCAAACTCTATAATAAATCGGACTTGCGGGATGTCTCCAAATTGTTTAAGGAGTGTGGCATGGGTATACTTGTTTTTCCATTCTTGAGAGATGTTCATATTGTGCCAGTTCGGGAGAATCTCCAGATTCATAAGTTCTGAGACATCTTCATCTGTCAATTTTACCCACCCGTCAGGATAGCCTGAGGGGGGAACGTTTTCCACCAATAGAAACAGGGATTCATCGGTTTCCTGGGCTACCGGATTATCCACTGCTGTGCATCCGAGGATAAAGGAGATGCAAAGGAGGCATGTGAGTAAAGACAGGATGCTTTTCATTGAGAAACTCCTCTTATTCAATGTATGTCTTGATGATGCATCGAAGTAAACGTTCATGTTCCCTGATAAACATCGCGATTGTATCCAAATTGCCGTTGTGATTCTTGCTATGAAATTTCATAATGACCTCCAGAACAGCACTATGGTATCGCCATTATCTATATAAGACGTTTAAACTGGGCAAAACAATTGCTCTGATGCAAAAAATTGAACTTGGGCAATATTTTACAACGTCGGTTTGAAACAAAAAAGGCACGGTTACATGAAGATTATAGTAGATTCCGTAATTACTTATACACTCGTATGGTTGTGTGGTTTTGTGAAGGAAGACCCGTCTCACGGAGGCACAGGAAACTAACGGTCTCATAAGCTACAAAGATGTAAACGTATTTGCCAAATCTACTATAAAAGAAGCAGTATTATTCGTCCCCATCCTCTTTTGCTTTTTGATATTTTTTCAGTAAATCCCGATTCTTTTTGGTTGGAAAGAGATGGAATTGTGCTTTGAGCCAAGCCAAGCGCTCATCATCTGTTACATGTTGATCTAACAAGAATTTTAACTGAATATCTAGATAGGTGTGTACTTCTGGAATATCTCCATGATTTTTAATGAACCGTTCTCGCTGAATTTCAATGAATAATTTGGGATCTTTCTCTATTAGTTTATCCTCATCTACAAACTCTGGACGGGGCTGATTTTCGATGTTTCGAGCTTCTTCAAGCGCACGCCGATTGTTTTCGGTCGGAAAGAGATGATAGTGTGCTTCAAAATAAGCAACAAAGAGTTCACGCGATATCTCAAACTCCGGATTCCGTCCAAACTCTATGATATACCTAACCTGCGGAATGTCTCCGAACTGTTTGAGGAGTTGAGCGTGGGTATATTTAGTACGGGCCTCCGGATCTATGTCCATCTTGAACCAGTTTGGTGGAATCTCGACCTCCATAAGTTCTGCTACATCTTCATCTGTCAATTTTATCCACCCATCAGGATAGTCAGAGAGAGGTATATTTTCCGCCAGTGGAAAAACGGATTCAAAGGATTCGTATGTTTCGGTTTTATCTATTGCCGGATTGTCGGTTTCTCCGCAACTGAGAATGAAAGAGAGCGAAAAAAGGATTATGAGGGAAAAAAAGATGCTTTTCATTAAGGGGCTCCTCTTATTCAAAGATAATTGCGTTTCCTGATGCGATTGCTTTTCGCAAATTGTCGAGCGTTTGTCGGTTGTGTTGATTCGGAAAGAGATGGTAGTGTGCTTCAAGATAATGGGTATATTCCTCGAGTGTTGGAGGAATACCACGGGCGACTTTTAACTCATAATCTCCAATGGCTTGAACTTCAGGCGTATCCCCAAACTGTTTGATGAATTGGGCATAAAGATATTCTGCACGCAACTCGGGATCTTCTGTTTTATACCAGTCTCGGGGCGGGTAGGTATCGTCCGCAGCCTTGGTAGGTTCACTCACGGGATGAGTTTGGCCCCACGGATCATTTTTTGGAGGCGTAACATCGAACACGCTGTCATCTCGCCAGTCATACTCGTCACTGTGCGTGTTTGTTTCGGCTGCATGGGAGTGCGGACCGGTCTCATGCGAATCGCCATGGCTATGGTCCTGCAGATGCCCGTATTGCAAGGCGATGTCCGTTTTCTCGGTCTTCGTTTCTGTCGTAGGAGCACGCTTGGGGGCAGGTGTTACCGTCCTATAGATTTTTATAGGCTCGGGAGAAGTTGTGGGTCTTAAGAACATAAAGCCACCAACACCAATAAGGATAAGGGCACCAAGGGCCCAGTGCCAATTTCGTTTCAACATCAAAACACCTCCACAGAGAATTAGGCATTTCCTATCTGCAAGTACTCTCGGACCTTCTTTCTGATATAACAGAGCCGAGTTCTCACTGTGCCTTCGGCAATCCCCAATCTCTCTGAAATCTCAACAGCGGTGTATCCATCAATCCATAACAGCACTACATCACTATAGATCGAACCCAGTGCCGCAATCCGATCCAGAATCTCTTGGGTAATGACTGCTTGATGCTGCTCATCGGGGATACTCATACCGCCGCCAAACGCCGCACGGTTAATAAAGGGTACCAGGGCTATGTTTCTATTTGCGTATCTTTCCATTTGACGCTGGAAATTGACGCACTCGTTTCTGACGATCCTGGCCATCCATGCCTTCGGATGTTTCACAGATTTACCCTTCTCAAAGTGTTCAAGGATCTTAAGGGTTGCTTCTTGAAAGACATCCTCGGCATCATCTACATTTTTAATGTATGTCTTGATGATGCATCGAAGTAAACGTTCATGTTCCTTGATAAACATCGCGATTGTATCCAAATTGCCGTTGTGATTCTTGCTATGAAATTTCATAATGACCTCCAGAACAGCACTATGGTATCGCCATTATCTATATAAGACGTTTAAACTGGGCAAAACAATTGCTCTGATGCAAAAAATTGAACTTGGGCAATATTTTACAACGTCGGTTTGAAACAAAAAAGGCACGGTTACATGAAGATTAAAAAATAATTCGGTAATCGTTTGTGTGAACTCTGCCCGGGAATCGCGAGCACCGCTCACACCTACCGCAAGAGGAAACCTCTGAAAGTCTACCGAATTTAAATACTTAAACTTCATCAAACCGCGCCTATCGAACGGCAATTGCAATTCACGATTTTAAAGCGCGTTCACCCAGACTGAAACAGTCAACAAGCGAGATTTTAGTTCACTTCGACACCCGACATCTGCTCCAACGCCAGCATCAGTGCTTGGGTGCCTAACCTACCGTGCCCCTGTGCCTGAACAGCTGTGTAAAGTTGATGCACCAACGCAAGCCCTGGGAGACTCAGATTCATCTTGCGTGCCTCGTCTAAAGCGATGCTCATATCCTTGATAAAATGCTCTACAAAGAAGCCAGGGTCGAAGTTCCGCTGAAGAACCCGTGGGGCTAAATTGTCCAGCGACCAACACGCCGCTGCACCGCCACTAATCGAGGACAGCATCGTCTCCAGATCCAATCCAGCTCTGTAGCCGTAGATTAATCCTTCGCAGACCCCGATCATTGTCCCCGAAATCGTGATCTGATTGCACATTTTGGTGTGTTGTCCAGCCCCTGCGCCGCCTTGATGGACGATATTTCCCCCCATCGCCTCGAAGAGGGGCATAACGGCTTGCACAGCACCCTCATCGCCGCCGACCATGATAGAGAGACGCGCCTCTCGCGCACCGACATCTCCGCCTGAAACAGGGGCATCGATGGATGAAACGTCCTGTGCCTGCGCGGCGGCGTCAATCTCCTGCGCGAGAGAGGGTTCCGTCGTGGTCATATCAACGATGATACTTCCGGGTTTCGCCCCCTTTAAAATCCCACTGTCACCGAGGTAAACTTCACGGACATCGGGGGGAAAACCGACAATTGTGAAGATAATATCGGAGGCAGCTGCAACGTCGCTCGGGGAATCTGCCCATGCCGCCCCCGCTTCGAGTAACGGATCAGCCTTTGATTTCGTCCGGTTATAGACGGTCATGCCATATCCGAGGTCCATCAGATGTTGACACATCCACCGGCCCATTACACCCGTCCCAATCCAACCGAGTTTCGTTGTTGCGGGTTCAATTTTCAATGTGGTAGTTTCCATAACTTTCCTTTTTTTAGTAGTTATCAGATCGGATTTTTCGTAGAAAAATCCTGTCAGTTGTCAGTTAAGAGATTTATGTCTTTGTGCGCTTTCTAAAATCCTTTGTTAATTGCGAACCAATGACAATACCCCCGACGACCACAGCACAATAGATAGCGAAAAATCGCGTCAACAACACATAGAGCGGTATCAATTCTTTGAGAATCAGATTTTCCATCAACCCGAGGGTTACAACCTCTGCCACCCCACTTGCCCCAGGACTTGGTGCAAAGAGCACGACGAAATTCAGGAGCAACCCAACAACGCTGAGTTCCCAGAGGGTCGTCTCCCCGTTGAGTGCCGCCACGACTATGTAACTCCCAACGATCCGTGCCCCGAAGAAACCACAGGTTAAGAGAATACTGAATGCGCATGTCCATTTATGGTGACGCAAGAACATTACCGTAAACGACTTATGTTCAGTAACGAGTTCTTCGACTTTTGAAGTAGCACGTTCAAGAATAGGCGTGAGACGCGTGAACCGTCGCTGTGCAACACCGCAGAGCCAATGAAAAAAACGAAAAACAAACTCTGGCTTGAAAAGTAGTAGCAGAAATCCGATAAATGCCAAGCCGAACATGAAACAACTGAATAGGCTTATCCACGTAATCCCTTTTGGTAAAAAAGGGGGATCTAACCATGCGATACCCGCTGCAAAGCACATGAGCGTGATTATCGTGGAAAGGAAACAGATGATGCCCGATGTGATCGATGCTGACAACGGCACGCCTGCTCGTGTGTAGATATAGAGATGTCCCACTCCACCTGTCTGGAAGGGTGTAATACAGGAAACACAGAGCGTTGCTAAGTTTGCGCGAAGACTGTCTCGGAATCTGATGTCTGGTTTGACTTTTCGAATAAAAATATGGAAGCGGAGTGCACCGAACACCCAATCCACGAACATACACAGACAGGCACCGAGCAGCATCTCAACCTGCATCTCGCGAAAAACTTGCTTTATATCTTGCGTCCCACCCCACAAAAAACTTAGGAATAACCCAGCGAACGTGCACAGCAGAAAGAAAAGCGCACCGCGAGCCGCGTTTTCGCGGCTCAAGAATTCCTGCATTACCAGCGAAATCTCCTTATTTAAACTATTAACTCTGGGCGTTGCTCCATTTCATTACGCAACGGTTTTGGGTTAATTCCAACCCATTCTGGGAGATCAAAGGGTTTTGACTTGACCGAAAACGACCATGAAATGGAATGGCCCCCAGAGTCCCATAGTTAAAAAACCCCTTATCCAGCAATGAGCGTCAGCGTCAGACTGATATCCATCGGCATCGCTGAATGCGTCAATGCCCCGACAGAGATGAGATCTACACCGGCTGCTGCCACAGTTTTTACTTTGTCCAGTGTAATACCCCCGGAGGCTTCCGTCACTGCGCGGTCTCCTACCGCTTGCACAACTGCCTTCATAAGCCTCGGAGGCATGTTATCAAGGAGCAAGATGTCGGCTCCTGCTTCTAAGGCTTCATCGACCTGGTCGAGGGTTTCAACCTCGACCTCAATCTTTGCGGTGTGTGGAACAACCTGTCGCGCACGCTGAACGGCGTTACCAATCCCGCCAGCGGCGACGATGTGGTTATCCTTGATGAGTACGCCGTCATAAAGCCCAAAACGGTGGTTTTGTCCACCCCCGACACGCACGGCGTATTTCTGAACCGCCCGCCATCCGGCTGCCGTCTTCCGGGTATCTACGATTTTGGTGTTGTAGCCAGCGACCGCCTCCACGAATTGTGCGGTGAGCGTTGCTATCCCGGAGAGCCGTTGCAGGAAGTTGAGTGCCGTCCGCTCTCCGATGAGAATGGTTTTGGCACTCCCTTGCACCTCGGCAATCGGTGTCCCCGCCTTCACAGCGTCCCCATCAGCGACAAGCCCACGAAACGCCAGGGTCTCATCTAATTTTGCGAAGACGCGTTCGGCGACTGGGAGTCCTGCGACACTGCCGTCACTCTTAGCGAATAGGGTTCCTATCCCCTCCTGTGTGGACGGCACTGTTGCTTCTGTTGTTATATCACCGATACCGATGTCCTCTTCAAAGGCAAGTTCGATGAGAGGATCTAATGAACGCAGATTCAGCATTTTTAATTATACCTTGCGGGTCGGTCAGGTGCGTTGAATGACCAACGATCCTCTCCGTAGATCTAGAAGAAACACCCAAGCAAAAACCCCTCCGCTCCGCTTACGGGCTTGGTCTTGTTAAACTCGCCTATAGGGCGAGGGGACCTCGCCCCTACTACAATTTAACCAAGAACTTACGCGTAATATGATGGAGTGCAGGTCAGGTGACCATAAATTAGAAACCCTAATACCTTTCCAAATACGGGGTTAGGAATTTCTTTGCGTCTTCCGTGACATCCCAGGCGTTGGGCCAGAAACAGAGATCGATAGAGAACCAATCCCCGTCGTAGCCAGTCTCATCCATGATGACCGGAATAATCGCGTCAAAATCGAGCACACCATCTCCGAAAGGCGCGTGTGTGCTTGTTTCGTCGTCATGGAGCGTGTTGTCGGAATCGATGAGGTGGAAGTGACCGATCTGACCCTTGAGTTGACGCGCCAAGTCAATGACTCCATTATCGCCGAGGGTCTCCTGCTCTCCGGGCTGCCGGGCACCGACAACTGCACACATTTGTGCGTGACAGGTATCGAACATCACCTTGAAATTGGAATGCCCCACTGCTTGTGGCATATTGACAATGTCGCTGGGTTTGTTGAACATAAATCCGGGTTCAAATTCCCAGAGCATTAACACGCCGTGATCTTCGGCGACTTGTGCACAGCGTCTCCAGACGGAGACGATCCGATCCCAGGCTTTCTCAGGCTCAACGCCCGGAATTCCGGCTTCGGGATCATCTACTGTGTCCACACGAATCGCGGGCGATCCGAGATCCAAGGCGAGTTGGAGACTCTCTTTGAACAACTTGTAGTATCTGTCGTCCTCCTGCCCCTCATCCGTAGCGGGGCCGGGGTGCGACCAGAAGTCGGCGGCTAATCCTGAGACTTCCAAACCGTAATAGGAGATTAATCCTTTGACAGCATCACGATCACTTTTCATCGGGTAATCGTTAATATCAATATGCGGTTTAAATGCTCCGATTTCAATACCATCGAACTCAAGGTCGCTGAGCGTCTTGACGACGGTATCAAACGGAATCGGATTGTCTTCATAGGGACCAAAGGCATACGCCCAACTTCCAATGGACAATTTTTTTGCCATGTTTCTCTCCTTACTTTTAATTTTAGCTTGCGGCGCAGCAGAATTAGGATACACCCGTGACCAACGTCCGAACCGTTGCTTCAAGTTCAAGGGTTATCTGCTCCACCGTTTCTCTTTTCTGTGCCTTGTAGGTATCGTAACAATCTCGGAGATTTTTGGGTTCACCGACACGGACGGATGCGACCCGCGGTCCCCGGATTTTTGACGTGCCAAAGACTTCTCTCTCCAGACGCATAATCACCTCAAGAAACCGCTCTGGCGAACGTTCTTCTGCGACATATCCATCTGAAATCGCTATAAAATTAATTAACCGCTCCAGATCGGGATAGAAGCGTTGGAACTTCTGGAGCAGTTCTTCGTGTATCTTCCGCTCATACGCCGTCATCTGCTCGATGTCCTTATAGACCTCGGCATCGACCAAATTTTTCAATGCCCGCACCCTCGTGAGAACGTCGGCAGACGGACCGGCTTCATAATTTAAAGACTTGGCGGATAACAACAGATGATCTCCATGGGTGTATCACCCGTGCTAACGATGACGTAACTGGACAAGCATCGCGGGATAAAGACGGATTTGCCGCGTTTGAGCGGGACATCCTCAAAATCGCCACGTAGCACGCCTTCGCCGCCCAAAGTCACGAGTGCGTAAAACCCTTTGTCTGCTGGCATACTGAGCGTCGAATTCACTGTTAGACGCGAGCATCCAAAGAATTTCGAGGCTTCCTCCGGCACGATCCGATCCTCTCGGTTATCGCCTTCCGCTCGGACGGGTTCCGGTGTGCGGCGGATGTAGTTGTTGAGATAGTCGAGTTCCAATTTATCAAACTCAGCGGCATCTACGGCGAGATCCCATCCGAGTCCGAGGTGCCCATCATCCCTTTCAAACGGAAAACCTTCCCATTCCGCGAGGATGTTCCAGTCGGTCGGTTCTTGTGGTTCGAGAACGCAGAGTCCTGTGCCGAGCGAATGGACAATCGGTGTCCGTAAGAAATAGACTTCGCCGACCTTCGGTTCAACAACGTGCATCAGACTCCGTAGCGTTGGCACGTCTTGTGCCTCCATCAGGCGGCGGAATTCTGCCTTGTCTATTGCTTCTTTCCAACCTATCCACGCCTTCGCGCCCGGACGCGTGCCGATGAGGATCCACGCTTCGTTCTTACCGAAGGGAGAATTGAGATGTTTCTGTGAGAAGTCGGGGTTTGGATGCCAATGGATAGGGATATGTGCCCCTTCACCGACATCAAAAATCTTGAGAAGTACACCCAATTCAGTGCCGTATTTGTCGACGTGCGCGCTACCGAGTGTCTCCTCCGGAAATGCGTCCAGCAGTGCTTTCAACAGAACAGTCTCGCCACCGGGGAGTTGGATGCGACTGAGTCCTTTGTCGGGCGGATTCTCTCTGCCGGGTGTGATTGCCCGGTTTGTGGAAAAGATCCATTCTTCGGAGTAGTAATCATCTTTCGGATCGGGTTCACCCATAAACTCGGCGCGGAGCTTTCCACCGTTATAAAAATGTAGGTAGGTATTTGGTGCTAAGCCAACGGGTGCGTCTAACATTGACCGCAGTTCATTTTGTGATGCCATATTGCTTCCTTTCTTTTTCTTTAAGAACTAAGGGCATAGATTTCAGGTTCCCTTGTTTAAAGTCAGTCTATCATTTTTAGACAGGTTTTGTCAAGTCACTTTTTGGGGGCGGGTGAGTTGGCAAATCGCCGCTCGCAACTGTTGGCGAGCATCCTTATTTTCCCAAAGCCTCCCTCTCGGTTTCTGCAGCGT
>VXPE01000102.1 GCA_009839745.1 Candidatus Poribacteria bacterium | reverse complement strand
AACATATTACCCCTTCTATGAGGTTATGTCAAACATTATTGCGTAAGTCCTATTTTATTTTTCAGAGGGGCTCCCAACTCTTCAAACGGTGGGGTGATTATCTTTTCGGTCGCGACAGACGTTAAGTGGAAAGGAGTTGTAACGGATGTTTGCTAAAATCGCAAACTGTACCGCCATGGACGCTTTTATACTTGAGAAAAAACGTTTCCAATGATGAACTCGGAGAATACTTTTTAAAACTCTCTATGGGAGAAAGGGGACTAAAGAAAACCTATGAAAGCCAACGAGATATCTATTCTTAAATTTCTGCAAGAGCCGAAACAGTTTTTTGTTCCAATCTTTCAGCGTAGGTACAGTTGGGAAGAAAAGCATTGCAAACAACTCTGGGAGGACGTGATACGAGTCGGGCAAGATGATAAGATTAAGCACCATTTCCTTGGATCAATTGTTTACATGGAACAGGAGTTAGGGATGATTGGAGCCATTCCCAGATATCTTGTGATTGATGGACAACAGCGATTGACCACATTATCACTTTTACTCTCAGCACTCAGCCGAGCAATAAATGGGAAAGATAGCAACCTCGGTGTAACCCCGAAGAGACTGTCAAATTATTATCTTTTCAATGAGCACGAAGAAGGAGTATTACGCTATAAACAACTTCTTACTCAGAGTGATAGAAAAACACTCATTCATCTGTTGGAAAATAGAAATCTGCCACTTACAAATGCTTCACCCCTTTTAGTGGAAAGTTATGAATTTTTTGAAAAGAGGATCAAAGAAGTTGATCTTGAAACGGTGTATACCGGACTCCAAAAGTTAATGATTGTTAGTGTTGCTTTGGATCGAACTGTAGATAATCCACAATTGATCTTTGAGAGCCTTAATTCTACTGGAATTTCACTCTCTCAAGCGGATCTCGTTCGCAACTATGTACTCATGGGGCAAGATCTCAAATTCCAAAAAAGATTGTATGAAGAGTACTGGTTTCCTATGGAAAGACTTTTTGGAAAGAAAGAATATACTGTGCGATTTGATCGTTTCATGCGGGATTATCTGACACTAAAAATGAGGCAGATCCCTAAACTGCAGAATGTTTATGAAGCATTTAAAGTCCAGTATCCGAGTTATGAAATCGGAAATTCAGTAAAGCTGGAGGCAATTGTCAAAGAGATTTCACGCTATGCAAAACACTTTGTTGACATCACACTGCTTAAGGAAGAAGATCCTGAACTACGGGAGTGTTTATCAGATTTCGTGGAAATGCGTGCTGAGGTAGCTTATCCATTCTTACTTGAAGTCTATGATGATTATGCTAAAGCACGAATCGAAAAAGCGGATGTCATCAAAATCTTTCGACTCGTAGAGAGTTACATCTTTCGACGTTCTGTATGTGGTATACCAACGAATGTCCTGAACAAGCTATTTGCGACACTGATGAATGAAAATAATGTCGACAAAAACAAATATCTTGAGAGTTTGAATGATGTTTTCCGGAAGATGCAAACTTACAGACGTTATCCTACGGATTCTGAATTCAAACAAGCCTTCAACACCAAAGATGTTTATAACTTCACCAGGCGGAATTACTTATTTCGCAAATTAGAGAACTTTGAACGCAAAGAACCCGCCCTAATCACCGACTATACGATTGAGCATGTAATGCCACGGACACTTACTGAAGCATGGCAACAGGAATTAGGGGAAGATTTTCAGCGCGTCCATGAAGTATGGGTTCATAAGATTGGGAACCTCACTCTTACCGGTTACAATTCAGATTATAGCAATTCCCCCTTTAAGAAGAAGCGGGATATGCCGGAAAAAGGACTTCGTTTTAGTCCGTTATACTTGAACCAAAGTTTCGCTGGCACAGAACAATGGAACGAAGATGCAATTAAAATGAGAACGGCTGAACTCGCGGAGAAAGCCTGCAAAATTTGGATTTATCCCGAAGACTGATGTAAGTGAATTTTGTGATAACTCAAAATGAGAGAAATCTGAATGGTAAATCACCAGAAATATATGCGTTCAAAAGAATGGGAGACGAAACGGAAAGAAAAATTAGAGACATGCAATCATAAGTGCGAGTGTGAGGGGGTGCTATAGAACAGCAACCCAAACCCACCATTTACACTATGACACATTAGGCGACGAAGGTATGGACGACTTACAGGCACTCTGTCCTAAATGCCACATGCAAAAGTCTGGTGTAAGAGGGTTTTATGGGAACGTACCGCGGTTCTGTTGTCAGGCTGAACCGATAGACGAAAGTGAAACCCAAAGAAAACCCTGCCTTACTCTGTGTGGCACAAGGCGAACTTTCATTATTAATGCGATGGCAGTACACATTTGCTATAACTTATCGGAGGGGCACGTATGGAACAGATAAGCAAAAAAAAATGGGACGGACGGGAATGGGAAATTTGGTCAGGATCTATTGGTGAACTGCGTCAGTTAATTCCGACCTTCACGATTCATGATTTTCGCATGGGCCCGGGAATAAATAAATACAAATCTGTCATTGTCCGGGAGCCTTACGGTAGTGTTGATATTGGCGAAGAAGTTGATCCTGTGAAGGGAGTGCGTATACCGATTCAGGTCGTCCGAAAGCGGCATGAGGGTGTTGTATGGGAGAACTTTACACCTAAAAACGTTCTACTCGGCTATGACCTTGTTCAGCATTATGATTTGCTTGACCGGGTATTGGAGACATTGAAGGCATTCAGCAAAAGAGAGATAGAGGGTATTGTTCATGTAACACCGATTACTGACCCAGATTCCCTTGAGGCAAATTTGGAAATCTCCACATATGGGGCACGCGTGCGGATTGAATTTCTGGTGCCCAATTTCAAATACTATGTGGGCGACGGAACTCCCTATGTCCTGAAGGTGATTTGTCGCAATTCCATGGACAAACGCATTGCTGTTGGAGTTCACTTATATTTGTATCGTGAAGGGGCACCCCATATTCGCTTCAGAGGATTTTATTCGCAACACAAGCCTGAAGAATTGAAGCAAGGAGAAATCGAAAAATACTTAGATGAAGAACTCATGAGAATTGCAAGAGGAGACTGGATTACAGCAACTGCTGAGAAAGAAAGAGTCATAGAGTTGATTATAAATTATTTCGATGGAAGATGGAGGGAGAGAATTATATTTATTTTGGAAGGAAGTGGTGAAGCAGATTCTAATCGCGTAGATCTCTATCAATTACGTGAGAAAATCAGTAAACTAATTGAGGAAGTAAGTAAATCAGGAGTGCGGGAACGGCAAGAGATTAGGGTTCTTCGCCTATTCCATGATATAGATAAAGTATCGGAAGAAGAAGCGAAAAAAAGACAGGCGGAGCAAGAGACTTTTACAATGTGAGCTCAATAAAAAGGATTCGTTCTTGTTGGCTTTGGCTGTCGCGATTCGGAGATCGTTCCTACAGGAGCGTGCGATGGATTGCACTACTACAAATGTTGGTTTGTTAAGCTGTCAAGGGGCAGATGCCTAAGCGATTGTAAATGTACTGCCATCGGAAATTCGGGACATCCTCTAAACCAACTAAAGTTTGGACAATTTTAAGAATTAAGATGCAGAAAAGCAGAAAAGCAGGTATCCTTTCATAAACATAACGCTTGTTTTGAAAGGAAAGAAACAATGCACCTGCTTCTCCACTTAGAAGGTATTCTATCAGAGTTTCGGTTTATGTTCAACTCCCAAAACTTTGCGCTTTTCCAAGCGTTCATCTATGGGTTTATTACCCACACAGGTTCAGGCACCTTGACGCAACTTTACCAAGCGAGTGGTTCCCAGACGCGGTATGGGTCTTTTCCAAAGTTCCTGTCGCGAGGGAGCTGGGACCCCGATGCCCTCGCCGCACATCTGATAAAATATCTTCAAGCGATATTTCCACAATGGGTCTACGTTTATGATCAAACCCAGGCGTTGAAAACGGGTCGTTCACAATGGGGGCTTCACTTCTTTCGAAACTTCAGTTATCATTCGCGTCGCGTCAA
>VXPE01000101.1 GCA_009839745.1 Candidatus Poribacteria bacterium | reverse complement strand
ATCATCGCTACAAGCATTAAACAACTCTTTGGAGAACAATAGCAACTTGGGTTAAAATAAGAACCGAAGGCAGGTATAAATGTACCAGCACTTATAGATGATGTTATAAATCAGGGTGCTGAATATGTGCGGCGGTCACGCGGACAACGGTCGTGCCTACGGTGCGTCCCAATTTCAAACGTGCTGTCGCCTTACCCGTAGCATCCGTTCTGCGATCTGCCGCAGTAAGTGTGCCATCCCCCACAGTGATGCCAAACGTCACCGGCACACCTGAGAACGGCTTCCTTCGCTGGTCCTGCACTTCCACGACAAAACGGAGTGGGAACGGCGAGTTGACCGCGCCTTGTTCCGTGGGGTCTGATATTGTAACCAGGTACCTCGGGACGCGCTCATCAAATCCTATCTCAATTCCTTTCGCCTGTATGACAGGAATATGCGTGTTGATGGAATCGTAACTCAGGGGATTCTGGTTCATATACACCGCAGGCGGTTTTTTGAGTTCAACGAGGGGCGATACGTCCGAGATATTATTCACCGAAAGTAATAACTCAGTCAATTGCGTCAAGCCTGCTAACGGAGAAATATCTGATATCGCATTCCTTTGAAGGTGCAGTCTCCTGAGGTTGCGGGCGTGTTCCAGACCGGTGAGATTTTCTATCCCGCGCTCTTCAACCCTAAGACCTGTAAGATCCAGTAGTGTGTGCGTCGTAATGGAATCGCCAATTATTTCCCGCACTGCCGTCGCCAAATTCGCATCGGGTATGGACACAACTTCGGGTTGATTCCGTTGGGCATAGACTAAACTGGGAAGCAAAAGACTGAACAGAACCGAAAAGACTGTAATAGATACACGTTTGACTTGCACGTCAGAACCTCCGCTAACGCAAACTCTCTAAAAAGAGTTTTCCGACATCGACATTGTATTCAAAATCTGTTACCGACCACGGGCTGTTATAGCCAATGATTGGCACGTAACTTTCGTGCCGAGACCCGTGTGAACGCACTGCGGTCGGTTCCACTGCCGTTTCCAACTCACCGAAAACAGTCGTTTCGTCTGCTAATACGAAAAGATCTCCGATCCGTTCACGATGGAGCCGAAATGTGCGTGCCGCATCTTCTGCGGAATAGACCTCTTCAATACCGGACGTATTCAGAAGGGTTTGGATCGCTTGCCCTGTATCGGCGCGATCCTTGAGGAACACATAAGCGGCACCGCCTAAATTGCCGTGATGCGCGACGTAACGATCCTTAATAATGGGGATAGAACTCGCAGGGATACCGTGTTCACTGAGGACGCGCCCCGGATCAATGGCAGTCGTTTTTGCCAACATCCCGTGATCGGCTGTGATATAGATCTCGCGTTCCGGTTCATCATCAATGATATTCCCGATAATCCGATCCAATTCCGCAAGATGCTGTTGCGACAGATCGTCATCGGGGGCGTATTTGTGTTGCACCCAATCCGTTGTTGAACAATAGACGAGTTCTGGGGCGTCTGTCCGCAAGACCGCATGCACAGCACGGAGCAACCACCAATTGATTTCCGCTGAGTAGATCGGTTCAACCTGACCGACTTTTTGGATGTATTCAGAGGGCGGTGATTCAGCGGCGACGGCTATATCCGTGCCTGCTTCGAGCATGCGTAGTAATTTTTTCTTTGTTACGAAGAGTGCCGTTTTGTCTGCGAATTTACAGGTTTTTGCGATCTCAAAGAGGGTCGGTGCGAGGAGGAAGCGGTTATCCTCAATGAATTCCCCTTTGCCGGTTGCCCTGTCTACATGGTAATTCGTTGTGATACCGTGCGTTTCCGGGAAGGAGCCGGTTGCGATGCTGACGTTGTTTACGTTCGTGACCGAAGGGATAACGGCGTTGGCACGGACATAAAATCCGTTTTTTGCCAACTGGCGGATGTTAGGAAGGTCGCTCGCTGCGAGATACTCGTGGCTACCCGCGTCGATACAAAGGATGAGGATTTTTCGCCGTTTCACGTTCTGTGTCTTGCTCCACTATTTGGCATACTTGTTGGATTACCTACCTGTCTGACCCAATAATTATAGCAGGTATCTGTTTGAATCGCAAGATTTTTTGCGTGGACTGGGATTTAAGGTTGTCATTCCAACGGGAATCTGATATAATTTGTTTAAAATTAGGACCACACGGAGAGCTGAATTATGCAGATGCGCAACGGATCTTCCGAATTGGCGAAACTGATATTCAAGAATTCAGCAGACGAGGAGACGCTCAAACGACTTCTAATTTCTAACTATTCAGAAGCCGATTTGGCTGCCTATCTTCACAGCAAAGAACCCTTACTCGGGCGCGCTGCGGGATTCGCACTTCGGTTGGTTGGGAGTTCAAAAGCAATTCCTGCGTTGGTAGATGCTCTGAAAAATAGAGACCGTGGGACCCGCTTCAATGCCGAATACGCATTGTGG
This sequence comes from Candidatus Poribacteria bacterium, assembly GCA_009839745.1. Taxonomy (NCBI): domain Bacteria; phylum Candidatus Poribacteria; species Candidatus Poribacteria bacterium. Next base: position 45,066 of record VXPE01000101.1, on the reverse strand, counting down.
GAAATTTGGTCGCATTCCGGGGATGATGCGGTTGACGTGATGCTTGAGAACGGTAAAGACTTACTCAAAAACGAAGCGTATCAGCAAGCCGTTGAATGCTTCACCGCTGTAATTGAGACGGATCCGAGTTTCGCCGAAGGGTATAACCAACGCGCAATCGCGTATTTCATGCTTGAGGAATGGAGCAAGGCAATTCGTGATTGCAAACGGACGATTTCCCTGAATCCGAATCACTTCGGTGCGTTTGCTGGCATGGGACACGTTTATGTCAGACTCGGCAAGATGGACGAGGCACTTGCGGCGTATAAGCAAGCTTTGGTTATTAACCCGAACCTCGTCTCTATCGCTGAGGCGGTATTACGACTTCGGGCTCGGACCCAAAGTGAGTAAATTGGCGTATGGATGCGACTCTGATCGATCGAAACCACCTCCTGCGAACACTTATCACATGGTTTGTCATTGCGAGCTTTTTGCTCTATCTTATCTATAGGGTGTTGATGCAGGCGAAACTCGGTTTACCGATAGAGTGTTTTTTTATGGCGCAGGTGTTTGTTGTGCTTTTGGTAGCACCCTATCTTGCTGCCCGTGCTGTGCGTTGCGACTTCCTAAATACCGGCTTTGACGCACAATATGCCCTCGCCTCTATCTCGTCTGGACACCGGTTGTTAAGACTGCTGCTGATAAGTCAGATACCGATGTTATGCTGGGTAGTTTTATCGACAGGGGCGGCTCTGTTCGTTACGCGTATTCCCGTCGCCAAGGCGTTACAGATGTTCGGAATACTGGGGATTTATAGTTTGTCGGCAGCGGCGGTCGGGGTTTGGGGAACGCAGGTTTTCCGAGATGCCCTCTTCAGCACGGAGTTTGCCACCCTGTTATGGTGTGTTTTGATGGGTGGCGCGTTTCTGCTCAACCCCTTACAACGGTATGTGGACGATCTTCAACCTTTCATTCCACCAGTCTTACACCTGAACCCCCTGATTGTTGTGTGCTGTATCTTTGAGGGGTTTGACATCTTTAGAAATCCGCTTCTCTATGAACGCACGCCTGTTCCTTCTTATGTATTCTACTATCCGAAGTCGTGGTATCTTGTGGGAGTCTGGCAGATAGTGATTGGCGGGTGCTGTTTTTTGGGAGCATGGCAGATAACCAGCTCCCGTAGATATGCTGTATAAAGGCTACAGAGAGGATTGTATGGGTAAGGCAGAAAAACCGATTGTGAGTGTTTCAGGCGTTCGGGGTGAGGTCGGCGTTTCGCTCGATGTCCGAATCATTACGCAATTTGCGATGGCGTTTGGCACCTTTGTTGGGGGGAGAACGGTGATTATTGGCAGAGATTCCCGAACTTCCAGTCCTACAGTTCGGCATGCCGTCCTTGCTGGGCTTTTCGCCACAGGATGCCACGTCATAGATGTAGGGCTTTGTCCAACACCGACGATACTCCTAATGGCGAAAGCACTCGGTGCCCAAGGGAGTATTACCATTACAGCCAGCCATAATCCTGTTGCGTGGAACGGCATTGAATTTGCCTCTAATTTGGGACATCTTCTGACACAGACGGAGCGGGACGAATTGATGCGAATCTACGCAAAAGAGGATTTCGCACTTACTCCTTGGAACGAACAAGGAACGCTTGAAACGTGTGAAGATGCAGTCGGTTATCACCTCGATCAAATTCTGTCTTCCGCTTGGTTGGCACCCGATTTAATCCGAAAGGCTGCGTTGAAGGTCGTCATAGATGCTGGCAACGGTGCCGGCAGTGTCATAAGTCCCCCCCTCTTGCGGAGATTGGGGTGTCGGGTTGTTGCGCTGAACTGTGTCGCCGATGGACATTTTCGCCGTCCTGCCGAACCCACACCTGAAGTGTTAGATGAACTTTGTAAAACAGTGGTCGCTTCTGGTGCGGATATTGGTTTTGCCCACGACGGGGACGCCGACCGGCTTGTCGTTGTGACAGAGCGCGGTGTCCCATTGAGTGGTGAATGGACGCTTGCGTTTATCGCTGATTTTATGCTGCGTAAGACGAAAGGCGATGTTGTTGCAACGGTATCAACGAGTCGGATGTTGGATGATATTGTAGCGAAGCACGGTGTTGCGCTCCACCGAACGAAAGTCGGTGTCGGTTGGGTCGTTGAGAAGATGCACGCCGTGAAGGCAGCTATCGGCGGTGAAGGCACTGGCGGTGTTATCTATCCTAATATCCATTACACCACGGACGGTATCACTTCTATTGCAGCGATTGCGCAGTATCTCGCTGAATCTGGTGTGTCAGTAACGCAGCTTGTAGAGAACATGCCCCACTATCAGATGTGCCGAAAGAAATTGGAAATCCCGTCGCAGGAGCTTGCGGAACGTCTTGTGGACCTCGCTTTGGAGGTTTACAAAGAAGCGTGTGACGCTGGCGCGGAACCGCAACTGGAACTAACGGACGGGGTCAAACGGGTTTGGAAGGACCGATGGGTCAACATCCGTCCATCCGGCACAGAGCCTGTCATTCGGGTTTTTAGTGAGGCACCGACTTTCACTGTGGCGGAGCAGTTGTGTGACGAGACGATGGAAACACTCAAGGTGTTAATGAAACAAATTTCGTAGTAATTCCGTTATCTATTATATAGGGTAGGAACGCCTTTTTTCTGACTATTCAGGTTATTACACGGCAGTTTTAGGTCGAGTTTACCTTTCACACCCTCAAAAAAGTGCTTTATTAATTTTAGATCGGGGTTGACAACGGAAACCCCGCTCAGATTTAATAGTTAAAGAAATTTGGAGGAATTATGGCTTTGAAACTTGCCTGCATCGGAGGCGGGAGTGGTTTATCCGCGTTGCTGAGTGGTATTAAGCACTACGCTGATTTGGAGAAGGGTAGAGACCACCTCATTGATTTGGATAGTCTGGCGGCAATTGTTACCGTTTCTGATGATGGTGGAAGTTCAGGGCGGCTCGTTGAAGAGTTTGACATGCTCCCACCGGGCGATATCCGGAGGCTCCTGTTCACATTGTCCGATGCTGATGAACTCGCAGGACTTTTTGAATATCGTTTTTCAAGCAATGGGGAACTCGGTGGACATACGGTCGGCAATCTATTATTAACAGCACTGACGGAAAAGTTTGAAGGAAACTTCCCGAAAGCGATTCAGGCAGCATCCAGATTACTCTCAGTGCGTGGACAGATTATCCCTGTGACGTTGGATTATACCGTTTTGTGTGCCGAACTCACTGATGGAGAGATCGTTCGCGGCGAATCCACGATTCCTATCCGAGAAAATCGTGAGCCGATCAAGCGTGTCTTTTTTGAACCCCGCGAGAACGGAAAAACACATCATTCCCCCGATGCAATCTATGAGTGTCAAGCCCATGAAGGGGCTGTAGATGCCCTGATTAACGCCGATGTCATCATCATCGGTCCCGGAAGCCTTTATACCAGCATTATGCCGAACCTGGTTATCAAAGGCATCGTGGAAACGATTCAGCGTTCAGACGCCATGAAGATCTATGTCTGTAACGTTATGACACAGCCGGGTGAAACCGATGGTTATGCGGTCACGGATCACGTTAATGCTATTTTGGATCACGCCAAAATTCCGCTCAATTACGTCGTGGTGAATAACCAACCCGCGCCAACAGAAATCATGCAAGAGTATGTTCGGAAGGAACTAGTTTCGCAGTTGACCCGGATTCGTTCACTTTCTGAGGAAGGACTTTCAATGCTCTATGAAGATACGCAGCACCTCATGGACGTGCTGAACTTGGCGAAAGATATTTCGTCTTTGTCTGTGGAGACAATGCAAGTCGCAGACGCCTCAAAGGTGCAAGTCTCTTATAATCGTGAGCAGGAGAACCTTGAAGCACAGGGGATCCAGGTGATTGAGGCAGACCTCATCCGGGATATGGTTGTCACTGAATTCGGCACATGGTTAGGCGGTGTTCAGATGAATGTTATCCGCCACGATCCCGAAAAATTAGTCCGCTCTCTTGTGAAGATCTTTGGCAACCATCCAAAACTCCAAGAGTCGGTTTGAGTAAGGAGGGTTCCGGTTACTGGACAGAAACTGGTTAGTGCCGTGATTGATTGGATTGCTTAGAAGGGGCAGTGCCTTTCGCAGCAATCTGATAGGCGAATGTATCGCAAATCTGGGACAAATTATCAATAAAAAGTTCCCAGCGTAATTCATCTTGACGTGCTTTCGCAATCGCGAGACACACAGCGGTTTCATATAAGGATGGATGGTTCTTACGGACATTAGTGGATTTCATTGCTTTACCCCTTTCTAAAAGAGTTTGTATAGATTCGCTAAAAATTGAATATATAGTCCAACACAACGTTAAACGGAAGTTAGCCAAAAAAAGTTACACTTTTTTAGTAAATTTGTCTGATCTTCTGTTCCTGTGAATACGGTATCTATAGGACCTTGTTGTAAGGTTCTTTTTTATTTAACCTGCAAGAACAATGCCACTTCACAAAATCGGCTATTATCACCATTATAGGGGGCAAACCCTCGGATGTGGCATATAGCTGCCTACTTTTTACGCCTTGAAGGGAGGACGCACGCTAACGGTTTCCTACGCTACAAAAATGTCCATTTATTTTTCGGATCCATTATAAAATATTTATACATCCGTTCAAAGAATTCTTGTTGACCGCTAAACGCAATTTGTGCTATACTATAGCAATATCCACAACACAGAATCGTAGACTTACCCATGGCCACAGTCCGACTCGAAAACATTACAAAACGGTTTGGCGATCTCATCGCACTTGACGATATCAACCTCGATATCCGAGACGAGGAATTCTTTGTGCTCCTCGGTCAGACGGGGGCAGGAAAAACGACCACGCTTCGGTGTATCGCTGGCTTGGACACCCCCGAAGAAGGGACGATCTATCTCGACGACGTGAGCGTCAACGAGAAAACCCCCGCGGAACGCGATGTCGCCTTCGTCTTCCAATCGCATATCCTCTATCCACACCTCAGCGTTTACGAGAACATGGCGTTCCCCTTGCATCCGAGAAAACTCTCCGAAGAAGAGATTGACCGGCGCGTCAGAGATATTGCCCAGATGCTGCATATCGAGCATCTGCTCCTGCGGACACCCAACCAGTTGAGCGGCGGTGAGACACAACGCGTTGGACTCGGACGCGCAATGGTGCGGCGTCCCCAAGTCTTCCTTATGGACGAACCGATCTCCAATCTCGATGCGAAACTGCGGACCGAAATGCGCGCCGAAATCCGGTGGCGGCAACGTGAACTCGGCACAACCACCTTCTACGTGACACATGACCAGATCGAAGCGATGTCAATGGCAGACAGGATCGCTGTCCTTGAAGCCGGTAGAATCCAGCAATTGGGAACACCCGCTGACATCTATAATCACCCTACCAACCTATTTGTCGCCGGTTTCATCGGCAATCCGAGCATGAATTGCATCCCGTGCGACATCTCCACCACGAATGGCGACCTCCTTATGACGTTAGCGAGCCATCTTGACGGCGGTAATTCAGTCGCAATTCAGGACCCCAAAATCGCTAAAGTTGTAAACGACAACGCCCGAGACCGAGCCCTGATCTTCGGCGCGCACGCTGAAGACGTTATTGTGAGTCATCAACCAATCCCCAATGCGTTTCAGGCGGAGGTCTATAGCAGTGAACCCCTCGGTGCCGAGACAATCGTCGAATTGACGCTCGGAACGGGGACATCCGGCGCGCACACGATTCTTAAAGCATGCACATCACCGAACTTTGAAGCGGAAATCGGACAGCACCTCTACGTCGCATTTGTTCCAGACCGGCTGCATTTTTTCGATAAAAATAGTGGCAACGCTATTTTTTAATTGTTCCTTGCGGTTCGGTGAAGCGGGTTGGATAAATAATGTTCCTTTGCGTATATCCGCCTGCGTGTTTTTGCAATGTAATACATTGTCCCGCAAGTCCACACGCGACTTGCGTATGGATTGAGTCTATTCCCAGACTAAATCCGGTATTTTTGCGTATTGTTGCAGGCTAAAGGTTTAATGTTTTGGCGAAGAAGCGTCAAAATTCCCAAATCCAGTATAAATTAACCAGAAACCTGCTCGTAATGTAATGGAGAGCAGCCCAAGAACAACAAGTTAAAAAATGAATTGGCGACTTAAACTCTTTAATCTTATCCCAAATTTTCTAAAACGTGTCGGCTGCCAACTCTTACGCCGATTCGGATACGATCCCGATGCGTGGTTAGAAAATTTTCTCAGAGAACACAAAGGAGACTCATAAGTGAAAGGCGGAGATATAATCATTGAATGTTTGAAAGCACAAGGCGTTTCGGCGGTTTTCGGGATGCCCGGCACCCAAAACATCCAAATCTACGATGCCCTGCTGCGACGCGGCGAAGGCACAATCGACCACTACCTCGTCCGACATGAATACGCGGCGACGCAGATGGCGGATGGCTTTGCGCGCGCAACAGGTGAACCCGGTGTCGCTATCACCGTGCCGGGACCGGGTGCCAGTAACGCCTCGACGGGGATTTTAGAGGCGTTCACGGATTGTGCACCTGTCCTGCTGATTACGGGACAGAGCGATTCCAGTCTCTACAGTAAACATCCGAGCAAGATGTTCCACGGCTTGGATCAGATGCAGTTTTTCGAGTCGATTACCAAATACTGCGCGATTGCACATACCGTCGCTGAGATTCCTGTCGTCATTGAAAACGCCTTTAAAGCGATGCGCACTGGGAGACCGGGACCCACCATGCTGGAATTCCCGATGGATGTCGTCACCGGTGACGGAGATGTCCGAATCCCACCGCGTGTCGAACGCCCTGAATTATCCGCTCCTGATGATGCATCCCTGAGCACCGCGGTCGAAACAATCCAAAATGCCAAGATGCCCCTGATTTTCGCCGGTTCCGCTGTCTTTCACTCAAACGCTCGAAACGAGTTACGTCTCCTCGCTGAAAAACTGAATGCTCCCGTCATTGTTACCCGTAATGCAAAAGGCGTTTTGTCAGAAGATCATCCGTTGGCACTCCAGATTTGCTACGGCTACCTCGGACGCGAGGCACTCCAACGGACGGATTGTTTAATCGGGATCGGGCCCCGGTTTACCTCTATTGATACCCGAAATTGGAGTCTGGAACTCCCGCAACCCTTCATCCAAATAGACGAAGATGCCGATGAGATTGGGCTTGAATATCCGTGTGATATAGGTGTGGTGGGTGATCTGAAACTGACGTTGCAGGCACTCATCGAGGACGTTGCCCCGGGTGAAAACGGGTGGGATGAAACACTGGCGCAACTCCGACAGGCATTTGACGCACAACCCCCGCTGCCGGTCATTCATGAACTACAGGACGTGCTACCACGAGACACCATCTACGCTATTGATGTCCATGCGCTCGGTTACGCCTCTTTTGGTGAATTTCCGGTCTACGATCCGAGGACGTTCCTCTATCCCAATATCGGTGTCGCCTTAGGACATGCGTATCCTGCGGCGATCGGTGCGAAGGTCGCTTATCCCGATCGACCTGTCATCTGTTTCAGTGGGGACGGCGGGTTCCTGATGGGAGCCGTGGAAATGGCAACCGCTATGAAATACGGCATCAATGTCGTTGCGATTGTGGTGAACGACGGCGCATTGTCAGCGATTAAGGGGTCTCAACAGAAAGGGTGTGAAGGACGCACAATCGACACCGACCTGCTCAATCCGAATTTCGTCGAATTCGCAAGGTCTTTCGGTGCGTATGCCGAGCGGGTCGAGAATTTGGCGGACTTTAAGGACACGTTACGGGATGCCCTCGCTGCCGAAAAACCTGCACTCATCGAAGTGATGCTACAGGACCGGCAGGACGACATCGTCAACGTCATCGGATGGCTGATGTCCGAACCGCTCCGAAAAACGGCTTTTTAATACTCACCGCGGGCGTTCCAGCCGGGATACTGTTCTTCTAATGCCTGAAGCGTCTGCGGCGTATAGTATGGATGTCCAGCAGGTGGGAACCGAAAGACCTCGCGCTCTGCGCCTGTCAGCGTGCCGATGAATTTCGAGAACGTCGGATTTCGACCTTTGTCTGTATAGTGCCGGAAGCCTTCCCAGTAGTGGTCTGCCCGTCCTAAGCCGAATCCCCACGTGAAGCGTTGTCCATCTTCCCGCAGGTAATCGCTTGCTGAGTGCAGCGTATAGTTGTTGAAGATACAGACAGTTCCGCCTTTACAAACAAGGGGTTCATATTTAGCGGTATCCCGCCCGTGTTCCTTCGCGAGGAGTCTCAGCGGTGCTTGGTCTGCGTCAACATCCTCAAGGTGTACCCAAAAGCCGATTTGCCCGAATTCACGTGCACTCTCGGACTGTGGTAGCAGTGAGTTGTTGCCGTTATCAATGTGCAAATTGCTCGGATCGCTATCGACACCGGGTCCCTTAAATCCAGGGTAGCGTGCAATCATACACCCAGCACGGTAGTGAATACGCTCCGTTTTCAGAAACTTACGTGCGAATTCCCATGCGTCGTGGTCCACGATCGCACGTAATAAAGCCATTTCAGCGGGCGGGAATTCGGTCAAAGTCGCTCTACCGGGCGGTGGATCATCCTTAACTTCTTCCCATGTCGGGAGTACACGGCGTTGAGCAGCCTGCATCTCCGCAAGTTGCTCACCTGAATAGTAGTCGGGTACAATTAAGTAGCCTTTCGCTAAGAGTTCATCAAGCTGAGCATCGGTAAATTTCTTAGGCATCTTGACCTCCACTGGAGAGATAAGGCGAGTTTGGACAGGAACAGGTTAAAAATTTTTGCTGACGGACCTTGACAACCAAAATGAGTGGCAAAGCCCGTCAGCAAAATTGAGAGCTCCCCCAGACGGACTCGAACCGCCGACACGATGGTTAACAGCCATCTGCTCTACCAACTGAGCTATGGGGGAATGTTAATGTAATTATACACTATTCCATTCGCAATTGCAAATTAAATTCAAAATTTTTACAGAGTTTCCTGAAAAGAGTGTTTTGCTACAAATGATGCCCCCTTTTCACCCTAAAGTTGTGTCCTTAATTATAAAGGGGCATCACACTTTAAGAGTGATGTTGCGGAGGCAAATATGAATCGACGATTTGCAGAGTGAGATTATATTTAAGGCATTAAAAATAATGATTGACGTTATTTTGAGAGATGTAAACGGGCTTTGGTATATCGCGGATCCGAGCTATCTTGACGAATTTGATTGGAATAAAATCAACACACTTCCGTATAGATACTATGAATTCAACACACTTGACGGAGACGGCGAATTCACGGACAGTGAGGGTAGACGCTTTTTTGTCGATACAGGCAGGCTTTGTTTCGTGCAAGCCGATTGTGCAAAACCCAAAAAGGATATTGTTGACGGGGCAATGCACAAGGTGAATATACGTGGAACGGTAATCGTTTCGCTGGATACGTGCAAAATCCGCTATATCGACAAATGAACGTGTCTCGATTTATAGGGAGGCAATTCTCATTAGTTCGCCTCGTAAATAAAACAGGTGCGGATTGGATTGACATTGACGTTCCAGAGCGGCTGGCGTATGCATGAGAACACTTCCAAAACGGAGACTTTCAATGAATCGTGACATATTTAGGGCATATGATATTCGTGGCGTTTTCGGTGTTGACTTTCAACCGACAGATTTTTATCAAATCGCCCGCGCCTTCGCAAATCGCTTCCAACCCAAAATTGTTGCCCTCGGACACGATGTCCGCGAAAGTTCACCACAACTCTGGCAGCAGGTTGCTGAAGGACTTGTAGACTCGGGTGTTGAAGTCCTCAACCTTGGTCAGATTTCGACCGATATGCTCTATTTCGCTGTCGTGCATTACCAAACAGATGGTGGCATCATCGTTTCAGCCTCTCACAACCCAGCTGAATATAACGGTATGAAACTCGTCCGCCGGCATGCCGCACCACTATCCGCCGATACCGGTCTCTTTGATATCCGCGATACCCTCAAAAACGGCATCCTATCTCGGAAACAAAAAACACACGGTCGCGCAATCCCTGAACCTATTCCATTCCTGAATGTCTATATGAAGCACCTTCTCGCATTCACAAACTTGCCTCAGTTCTCCAGCAAGCGGATTGTCATCAATGCCAACAGTGGGCTTGCTGGACAGATTGCCGAACGTCTGTTAGCAGAGACACCCATCCAGATATGTGAGCGATTATTTACCCAACCCGATGGCACATTCTCCAAGATTCCCGCCGGCAGACCTGACCCCTTGAGACCCGAAAATCGGGAATTAACCACACAGGCGGTTAAACGAACAAAAGCAGATTTGGCGGTCGCATGGGACGCAGATGCCGACAGATGTTTCTTCTTTGATGAAGACGGGGCGTTTGTCGAGGGGTGCTACATTACAGCGTTGCTTGCCGAAAAACTCCTTCAAGAGAAAGGAGAACAGACTGTCATCTTTGATCCAAGAGCCGTCTGGGCAGTAGAGAACGCTGTGGTTTCTGCGAATGGCACACCGCTTCTCAACAAGTGTGGACACTCGTTTATCAAAACCCGCATGCAGGAGACCGGCGCACTCTTCGCGGGGGAAGCAAGCGGACACTATTACTTCAAAGACAATTTCTATACGGATAACGGGATGATTCCCTTATTACTCATCCTTGAATATCTCAGCGCAAACCGGACATCACTCGCTGAATCTGTTGATCGTTTCCGATCGGCATATCCTGTTTCAGGTGAAATTAACTTCTCCTTTGAAACCGAGCGGCACATGCGAGATGCTATGGAGGGCGTTCAACAGACACTATACGCTTTGGGGAATCACCCTTGTATTGAAATGTCAGTTGATGGTTTGTCGGTCAGATTTCACACAGGTTTCCGTCTACCTGCTGCTAATGGTCGTGGTCAGGGGAATTGGCGGTTTAATCTGCGGAAATCGAACACGGAACCCTTGTTGAGGCTCAATGTTGAATCTATCGGGAGCGAGGATCTCCTGATTGAACAAACGGTGAGGATTAGTGAAAAACTTCAGCGTCTCGGAGGTTGCAGAGAAACGCGGTTTCGCTGGGAAAAGGAATAGTTTTTCATACCTCAAACGTTGTAAACCATCCAGATTTGTATCTCTCTAAGCCAATCTCTTTGGTTGAGCGAGTAATGCCACTCCCCCTTTTTCTAAATCTTGCATCCCTTGCCTGAATATGTTGTGTCCTTAATTTTAAAAGCCCGATCATAAACAACAAAAAAGTTGGAGGAAAACGTGTTTGATTTCCCAAGAGTTTTACACCGATTCTGCCTCTTTGAGGAAGATGGTGTCCTTTATGCTGCAGATATCGAGAAAGCACGGGTCGTAGAGATTTCTGCCGTGATGGTTGACATCTTGAAACTGGCGGAAGAGCAGACGAGTGAAGAAATTGTTCAGACGTTGAATACCTCTTATCCAGAAGACGAGATTCTTGAGGCGTTTGAGAGATGTGCAGAATTTGAAGGGGAAGGTTTGCTATTCAATCGGGGTGAAAATCTCAGAGAAACTTTCGCTATAGAAGATAAACGGCGAAAGTTGCTTGTTATGATACCTAACATCACCACTGACTCGTTCTTTGATATTGAAACGCTATATGCCGGAACAAACATGGCACTGTCTTACATGTTTGAACATCTCACCAAATACGTAGATCTCCATTTTGCAGGCAACCAAAATCGGAAGTTGGCGGCTAACGTGTATGAAGTTGATATTAGGGTGTCTGACTTCGGTAGACTCAGCCGAAGGCTTAACGAAATCTATTTCGGCATTCTCACCTTACATCGCGACCACGAAACATGGCTCCTACCGCTCTATCAACACAAAGAACTGCCGCCTATTCTTGTACAATGCCATGCTCCCCGTGGACATGGTGGAAACGCACTCAATTCAATGTTGCGGCATTACGCAGCGATGCGGGATTTTGATGCTTTCACAGCGCCATCGGATTATGTCCGTGAGTTCTATGCAAATTACGTCTGGGATACGAGTTTCTTTAACACACTCCGCAACGGTGTAGATTCCGCTCTGTTCTGTCCGATGGAGAAAGAAACAGCAAAAAAGGAACTTGCCGAACATGTAGGAGACGACCGAATCGTGACGACTCCCACAGTCGGCTATCTCTCGCGAGTGCAATCAGAAAAAGGGGCTTCTGTCTACTTGAAACTTGCTGAGTTGAATCCGCACCTGTTGTTTTTAATTGCGGGACCACACTTCGGAAGGTATCAATTGCGGGAACTCCCTGATAATCTCGTCTATGCTGGATTCCATCCGCGCGAGAAGTTGCCGATGGTCTATAACGCATTTGACGTCTACTGTTTCCTTTCAATGTCAGGTGAGGAAACCTTTGGATTGACGGTTCTTGAAGCGATGGCGTGTGGCGTTCCACCGATCGTTCCCAATTTTGACGGCGTGCCTTCAGTCGTCGGGGATGCAGGATTAATCGCCGATGCTGAGAATTTCGATCAAGATATAGGGACTCTTGTGAGTTACCCGTCCCCGATAGATTTTTCGGAGAAGATTAACCGACTATTGAGCGACGATGGCATGCGGCAAACACTGTCCCAAAAAGCGAGAAAACGCGCATTATCGTTCACTTGGGATAAAACCGCACGACGTATCATCCAACTCTTTGAATCACTTCACAAAAAAAGGCAACTTGTGAGTCCAAATAAACTCTTGAATGCCTTCACACCTGACATTGAAGTATCAAATCCGAAGCAACATCATCTCAAATACAAGTCTATCCTGTTGAGTATGAACAAGCACTACCAGTGTTCTCTAATGGGAGATGCCCTCTATTCCCAGCGTGTTGAAGACGGGCTTGTGATAACGCTTTTGAGAAACCATACAGCAAGGGAAGCAGAGGCACTTCTTGCTGAATTCATTGAAGATGAAGCAGAGGCGAAAACAATTCTTCAAAGGGTTCGTGGCTTAATCCAGGCAACCGCTTAAGAAAATGGAGGCGAATAGACTATGACACTTCACGCTCACTACCGCCTGAACCGACACCGTAAATTTGAACAAGAGGGTCGGAAATATGTCGCAGATCTTGAAACGAATGATATCGTTCAACTCAACGATGTAGAATGGGAAATTCTAAGTCGCTATGGCACACAGACGCAATACCAAATCGTTGAGGCACTCAAGCAAGAATATAAAGTCGAGTCTATCTTCGACGGGATTGAACGTTTGGAACGGCTTGGACAGAAAGGCTCCCTTTTAAGCGCAATAGATGGAGCCGCGAAACGGGATACAGACAGTTGGAAACAGAAGGATGGGAAACCGAAATTGTTGGTGCCGTTCCACTTTACAAACGAGAAAACATCTCTGGACCATACAACAAATCTGAATCGCTATCAACTCCTGACGCACTTGACGCAATTCGCAGACTTGGAAACCCTTACTTTTTCCAAAGCAGGAGAAGAAGACTCAAAACCGCAGGACTTTCAAGGTTATGGGAATATCCGGATTCGGGATATAGAGACAGAAAAAAGCAGTGCTTTCACTCCATCTTGGTATGCAATGAATGGATACGATGGTATCCTACTCCTCTCTCAATTTTTGACAGATGATCTCTTATACTATCAGCTTCCCGGTGTGCCAATTGTTCACTGTATAGAAGATGTTCAGAAGTTACAAGGTTCAACACTTGAAACGCTTCTAAATATCTATGCCCTCCAAAACGCAAACGACACGCTAATCGTCAGATCTTCATGGGTAAAGGACTGGCTGACGGAATATGGTGTTCCGGGAGAGGGTGTCAGCGTTATTCCGAACGGTATCAACGTTGGTGAACCTATAGGCAAACCGCTGGCGAAGCAATATACCGCCACTCTCTTTGAAAAACCGATGTTTTCACAACAGCCCGTTGTAGGATTGATTTCTGGATTTGAACCCAACTTTGGGGCGGAACTGGTTTCTGCGTTCGCTCATGCCAATCCACATCTTGCGATTTTTGTCTACGATTCATTTTTAGCGGAATATTATAAAAATCCGCCAGACAATGTGGTAATTTTTAGTGCAAATGATGAGGAGACCCGTTCGGTTCTCCCTATTTTCTTTCAGGCACTTGATCTTGTCTGTTTCCCTGCGATTCCGGGAACACCACTTTCGTTGGTTTTAGAGGCGATGGCGGACGGCACACCATGTGTCGCTCTGACGAAATATGGACTGCCTCCAGAGGTCGAGGGTGCTGGTACTGTCGTGAAATCGGAATGGCGTGGAGGCGGTAATTTCCGCGTCCCGATGCCTGAGTTGTCCAACGTGGTAAATCAGTGGTTAAAACCTTCTCATACACGCGCCGAATGTGAAACCGCCGCAAAGCGTTTGGCGCAAAAATTCACTTGGGAAAAAGTAGCACAAGAAACTGTCCGGTCCATTGAAGAGGGTCATCGGAAACCAAGTGTGAATGTATCCAACAGGCAAAGAACTTTGCTCCCATCAGTTTTCTGCCGTCGATATAATCCAGGGACCGGAGACACGACATCTAACGTGTACCGAATTGGAACCAACAGATATGATTGTCTTGAAACCGCTTTGGTAGAAATGTTAGCGGAACATCATACCCCTACTGAAGTCAAGACAGTTTTTAAGCATTTCCGACGAGAAACTTCTGCTTCTTGATGAAGTGTGTTTCCTGTTGGAGGTGGTTTCCCAACTACAGTTGGGAAGCACATTCCGCCGGGGTGAGATTTCCGGTAGAAAGAGAGGAGGTGAACAGAAATGAAAACAAATCTCCGCGGTAAAATCCGCGAATTCGTCCAATCCGAGGAAGGCAAAGTGGGAGTCAAATCCCCACTGACGCTCGGTGCGGCGGTGGGGAGTGTTCTGCTCGCACAGGCTATCGTGGGAACAATACCCGCCGACGCATGCGAAAGATGCAAAGATGACGGTCAATGCCCGGATGGTAAGAGATGTGTTGGTCCTTTCGTTGATGGAGAGGGGACATGTGTTTAATACCGTCAATATAGGCTGTGGCGTAGACCGTCACAACCTTATTGACTTTTCAGTGTGTGGTAGTTTCTACTGCCACACACTCCCATATGCTGAGTTTATTAGGTCTCCTGAGAAATTTCGGAGGAATACAGATGAAACGCATATTCATCTCTTACATGCTTAGTGTGATACTACTATGTCCGAACGGCACTCCGCTTTTCGCAAAAGCACCGACGACCCCTAAAATTTTGTTCACCTCTGCACGCGACGGAAACAGAGAAATATACACCATGAACCCAGATGGCAGCGAACAGGTCAGACTCACACAACATCCTGGAAATGATCTGCAAGCCGTCTGGGCACCTACCGGTGAAAAGATTCTTTTCATCTCCGATCGCGGCGGCGAGCGAGACCTTTACCTGATGGACCCAGATGGAACCAACGTTCGACGCGTCTTCAAGCGAAAAACAAAAATTTATAGAAGCAGTCCAACATGGTCGCCAGATGGCAAACACATCGCTTATGTGAACAGGCAGTGGAATACTCTTAATTCTGAT
Organism: Candidatus Poribacteria bacterium; assembly: GCA_009839745.1. Classification (NCBI taxonomy): domain Bacteria; phylum Candidatus Poribacteria; species Candidatus Poribacteria bacterium. The sequence goes on along the minus strand of VXPE01000101.1, from coordinate 29,597 downwards.
ATCCGCATTGCGCGCCTTGGGGAACAAGAGGATGAACATATTGCGGAAGGCTGGTATCCCGCATGGTCGCCCGATGGCACTGAAATTGCCTACTCTGTAGACCAGCCATTCGCCTCTCAACTGACATTTATCAACGTCCAGACACGAGCGCAGGAAAAACCGCTACCCATAATAAAAGCACTGATTTGGCAATACGATCCTTCTTGGTCTGCTGCGGGAGACAGACTTGCCTTTACTGGGAACAAGCATCCGCTACCCCCCATCTTGGATGCGGATCTTCATAACGCATGGAAGGCAAAGCAAACGATCTACATCGTCAATCGCGACGGCACCGGTCTCCAGCAGCTCGTTAAAGAAGCAGGTCCCTATGCCCAGTATCCAGCGTTATCGCCAAATGGAGATGAAGTTCTCTATACACAGGAAATTAAGGGTCGGTTCCAAATCTTCAAAGTTGATGTAAACAGCGGGATTCGGACGCAGCTGACGCATCTTGGGGGTAGCATTCAAGCGAATGCTGGCGGGGATTGGTTTGACCCAGCGTATGCATTGCCGGTATCACCACAACCACAGCTGCTTACAACTACATGGGGAGATATAAAAAAGAGATAGTATTTGAAACTTGACTGCCTTCAAACTGCTTTTTTAGAAATGTTGGCGGAACAGCATACACCTGCTGAAGTCGAGGCAGTTTTTAAGCATTTCCAAGGGAAGAGCTCTACTTCCACTGCGAAGTGATTCGCCTTGGAAATGGCTTTCCCACCTACGGTTGGGAAGTCAATCTTGCCGGAAGAGAAGCACCGGCAGAAAGGAGAAAAACTGAGATGAAAAAGAATCTTCGCGGTAAAATCCGCGAGTTCGTCCAGTCTGAGAAAGGCAAGGTTGGGATAAAATCCCCCCTGACGCTCGGTGCGGCGGTGGGGAGTGTTCTGCTCGCACAGGCTATCGTTGGGGTGCCCCATGCTGAGGCACGTCCATGTTGTCACTCATCCGAATGCGATCCTGGATATTACTGCCATGATCACGGCAGTTGTCATCCAAGTTAATATTACTCTTAGAAACGGTTAGGACGAGAGGCGTTTGCCTTCTTCGTCACTGATTATTTCTGACGAATATTAACGAACCAATGAGGCGGCGCGCTTTGAAAGTGCGTCTGCCTCAGACGCTGAAGGGCAGTATAGGGATACACTATCAAAACCGCGTCCATACTTCTCCGTGGCTCATTCCCGTTAAGGAGGTATTTCTCATGAAATATAAGGTCCAGTTTCTTTTTTGTTTGCTCAGTGTATCCGTGTTGTGTTGGAAAGTGTGTGCTGTTTTCGCAAAGGCACCAGATACGGCAAAGATTGTGTTTGCCAAAGCCAGTATAGGAGAGACTCGGGACATCTATCTCATGAATCCTGATGGCAGCGAGAAGGTGAATCTAACCAATCATCGCGCAGACGATATTTATCCAGTTTGGTCGCCAACAGGTGAACACATCCTTTTCGCATCTAATCGTGAGCAGAAGGCATGGGGGACTTGGGATTTGTATCTCATGGAACCAGATGGCTCTAATGTACAAAAGGTGTTTGACAAATGGAAGAGACGAACGGGTCCCACATGGTCTCCCGATGGCAAACGCATCGCCTACAGTTATGGAGAAATTGGCAACACTTTGCTCTATATTGGCACCATCGATGGAAAAGATGAGGAGCGTGTGGCGATTGGTTACACACCGGCATGGTCTCCCGATGGCACAGAAATCATCTTTCGCAGCGGCGCATTGGACAAACCGAGACGTTTCAGTTTGCTCAAGGTGCGAACGAAAAGACAAACATTCTTCCCTTTCCCCAAGGAACCGATGTGGGTTCGGGGTCCCGCATGGTCCCCAAATGGCGATAAACTCGCTTTCTCTTGGCACATTGACGGCTTCAGGGAAGAGGCAATTTACATTGTGAACCGCGATGGTACAGATCCGCAAGAGATCGTGGGGGACCTTACAACAAGAGCTGCCGACCCGACCTGGTCTCCGGATGGCACCCAACTCCTTTATACACAACTTGTTAACAGGGAACTACACATCTTCAAAGTCGCCTTGGACGGCGGGAAGCCGGTCCAACTCACCCATGAGGGATGGAATTATGTGGGCGGTTGGTTTGATCCAGAGTTTGCGCTACCTGTCTTGCCACAACCCCAGCTGCTCACGACACTATGGGGAGAACTCAAACGGAAGTAGGATCTATCGGAAATAGAGTCTTTCTCTAACCTGCGGATAAATTATTGTGAACGTAATATCAACCAACTTCGAGTCCTATAGGAAAAAAGGGAACTGATGAATGAACTATCCTGAATTTGAAATCTCGTTTGAGACACGTTTTCAAACACACACAAACTTGTATCCACACGCTGTGGAATACCATCGCGCCCGTTTTGGTCAGACGATTCAGTATCTGTTGTCTTCTATTTTAGAACAGACGGAGGACTTAATCCAACGATCCGAAACGAGTTGGGCACACACTGAAGAAATTGTCAGTGACATTCTCCACTCTGGTGAAGTCAGCATTGAACAACTTTTCGCGCTTGAGATTCCTACTGAACTCACAGCAGATAGGGACTTTGAAGCCGTAACAACGAAACTCTATGAAACGAAATATTATCCGATCAGCGAACATCTGAATTATATTTCTTTTCCGCCTGCTTTGGAACGAAAAGCGTTCATCGGTAAGCACTTAGATCGTTTTGAAGAGAAGTCAGAGTTCTGTGATCTCGGCTTCGGTCCTGGGGTGTTGACCGCGTTCATTCTACAGCAGAATACCTCGTGGCAAGTTGATGGTGTTGACATTAGTCACTACTGCCTCCATCATGCACAAAGACTCTTGACAAAGAGAGGAGTGCTGGGAAGGGGTAAGCTGTCGGTTGGAGATGTGAGAACCTTACCCTATCCTGACGACACTTTCGATGTGGTCGTCGCGATTGAAGTGCTTGAACATATCCCTGATCCAGAAACTGGATTGTCAGAAGCAATGCGTGTGCTGAAACCTGGTGGATACGCAATAACAGCACTGCCAGTGCAACTCCCTCTTATGATGCACCTCTACGATTTTGACACACCAGATGAAGTCTTAGCACTCTACGAAAAGGTTGGACTTGAGGTTATTGATTTTGAAACAAAGGAATTCCAACGTCAAACTGGGGCTTTCGTTGATACATTCGCGTTGAGTATAAAACCCTAAAGGGAGACAATTTTCTATTATGTCACACTATGAATACTTTCTGATTTTATTAGCACTCGTTTTCTGTGGATATGCGAGTTACACTGATCTGAAGACGCAGAAGATTCGCAATTTCTGCTCCCTCGGACTGCTTTATGTGGGGACGCTCAGCCAATTGATGGCGTGGTATCTTGGTACAACAACGCCGCTCTACATCTTAGGACTCTTCTTTGGGGGCGGGCTTATCGCTTTTGCTTTCTATTGGTTTGGTATTTTCTCGCCAGGGGATTCCAAACTCTTTTGGGGACTCTGCTTAATTTTTCCGCTGTCCCTGTTTAGAAACCTCAGCGGTGCCTTAAGTTTCCCACCCCTGATACTTGCCCTCAATATTATTGTTCCATACTCAATAGGGATCCTCGGTTATCTGCTTTTCAAGTTTGCCCTAATGCCAAACAAATTAAATCTGTTCCGGTATTTCTTTAAGTCTTACTTTCAAAAGAATACACTGCTCGAAAAGCTATTTAGCCTCCTTATGTTTATCGGTATTGGATCCGGGTTAACCTACTTGTTCCAGCAGTTTGAGTGGAAACCTGATCGATTGCTGCATCTCGTTTTAGTTTTGGTGGCATTCACATTGATCCAAAAATTACTATCGCCGTTCCCGAAAACACCCGCCTATTACTTAATCATTGGTTTCACATCTGTTGGGTTGGCACTGCAAGCGACACCATCTGTATCGGTATTTCTCTCCGGTTTCGCCTTTTTCTTAGGACTGTATCTCGTCGTTTTTGTTATTGCCAAACAGTTGATTCTCAGTTTAGCGAGTATAACCTTGGACAAGGTCGTGGACGTGAATGGTCTTGAGGTTGGAATGATTCCCGCTGAGCAAATTGTGAGGGTAGAACAGCCCGATGGCAGTGTCCGCTACGAAAAGAAGCAGGTGGATTTTTCGAGCGGCCAGAAGGATAATATCGTTATTTCACCTGATCCCGTAGGTCTAACCGCAGAAGAGATTTTCCAGTTACAAAACCTTGCGGAGGAAGGTGCGTTTGCTGAATTCGGCAATCAGATAAACGTCCAACCCTCGATACGCTTTGCCCCGGTCATTTCTGTCGGTGCCATACTAACGGTACTTTGCCAAGGTCCATTTTATCTGAAACTGATGCAGTTTCTGTAACATATAACCAACAAGGATGATGAACCTTTTGACAAGATATTAGAAAGCATGTCCAGGGGGAGGGCTTCACTCCTACAGCGATAGTATTCGCCCTGGAAATGGTATTCCCAGCACTGTTTGGGAATCCAATCTTGCCGGAACAGAAGCACCGGCAGAAAGGAGAAAAACAATATGAAAGATAGTATTCAAGGCAGAATCCGAACCTTCCTCGCGTCTGAGGAAGGTAAGGTAGGTGGTGGTGGTGTCCCTTGCCCGGCAGGTCAGGTGTGTGATCTTGGCACTTGTCGGGATGCATAGTTAATAACTCAACCATTGTCTGGGAAGTCGATGCCAACTAATTGGCCTTCCAGACATTTCAGAATGTGGCAGTGAAAACTGCCACATATTTCTGCTGCTTTGTACTATAGTTTTTAAACGCCTATGTCTAATTTTGGAGGAAATTCTCATGGTGCCTCGACTTTTATTTTTATTTTCCACTTTCAGTTTAACATTTTTATACGGACTTTGCTCTATTTGGGCAGAAGCCCCGAAAACCGCTAAAATCGCGTTTTGGGCAGACCGTGAAGGGACTCGTGATATTTATCTCATGAATCCAGATGGCAGCCAGCAGGTAAAAATAACGCACCATCGCTCACAGAATATTACACCCGTCTGGTCGCCAATAGGTGAACAGATCCTTTTCGTCTCTGACCGAGATGGCGCTTGGGACCTATACCTCATGGATCCAGATGGAGAAAATGTGAAGCGAGTGTTTGGGAAGGAGGCACTCAGAGTAGGACCCGCGTGGTCGCCAGATGGAAAACAGATCGCTTACTCGCGTATCATACGTGATGAACAGGTGGTCCATGTTGCAACACTCGGTGAAGAAGATGAGGAACGCATCGCAATTGGGGGGCCTGCGACATGGTCGCCAGATGGAATGGAACTTGCCCTTATCACGGGGTGGGCAGAAAAGATGCAAATAACGCTCTTCAACCTCCGTACGCGCAACCAGAAACCCCTTTTTCCAGCCAAGGCGATACCGTCATGGCTACCTGGCGTGAAGTGGTCTCCAACAGGAGACAAGTTGGCATTTTCTTGGCTGCATCGGGTGCCACTTAAAGACTTCGTTGAGAAAGAGACGATTTATACAGTGAATCGTGATGGAACAGGCGTTACCCAAATTATTGATGAAGCGGGTCCGAGAGCGACTTCAGTCGTTTGGTCTCCACGTGGTGATGCCCTGCTCTATAAACGGTTTGTTGGACTTAAGAGTTTCCACATCTTCAAAGTTAACTTAGATGGTGGGCAGTCGGAACAACTCACGCATGTTGGCTCGAATCATCTTGGGGATTGGTTTGATCCGGCGTATGCGTTGCCAGTTTCACCACAACCCCAATTGCTGACGACACTCTGGGGAAAACTGAAACGAGAATAGGTTATAATGTGGAGGAGTGAAATGCGCGTAGTTGAGGCGATATCAATCAGTATTGCGGCACTTCGTTCAAATAAACTACGTTCTCTGCTGACGATGCTGGGGATTATCATCGGCGTTGCTTCGGTACTGGCAATGATAGCGATTGGTGACGGTGCCCAGGAAATTGTCCGACAAGACATACAGAAACTCGGCGGTGCGAATCAGTTCATTATATACCAGCAGCGGTTCAAACGCGTGAATAACCGCTGGATCCCTAGCCGTAGCAGCGAATATCTAAAATATGAAGATGTGTTGGCAATGGAGGCAGAATGTCCTTCCCTCAAGGCTGTCGCGCCTCAGGTCTGGAATTGGTCAGGGGTATTGATTCAAGCACCAGGAGGTGCTGAAACTCGTGCGGGCTGGAACGGTGTAGATGCTAACTATAAAACTGCAATGGAGTGGGACCTTAAAGAGGGGCGTTTTATCACAGATGAAGATGTAGAGAACGGAGCGAAAATCTGCGTATTAGGCAATGAGATTGCTATTGCCTTATTCGGTGATAAATCGCCCTTGGGACAAGAAGTTAAAATCGCACGACATAACGAGTATTACAGTTGGAGACACCGAAAAAAAGGAATGCGATTCACAGAACGATTCAAAGTCGTCGGAACACTGATGCCGAGAGGTAGAAGTCTGCGATTCGGCTGGAGTTTCGATAACTTTGCCTTTATCCCCATATCAACCGTTCAAGAACGTTTCACTGGTAATGATCGTATTAAGTATATCTCGATCTATGCACATACCGTTGAGGATATTCCGAAAGCAATTGAAGAGGTGAAAACAGTCATCAGAAAAAGACACAAAAATCAAGACGATTTCATCTCGATTTGGGAGATGCGAGCGGGTATGGTACAATTAGATAAAATCGGTAGGATAATAAAAATAACTCTGGGGAGCATCGCCGGGTTCTCACTGCTCGTTGGAGGCATCGGTATTATGAATATGATGTTTGTTGCTGTCAACGAGCGCACCCGTGAAATCGGATTACGAAAGGCACTTGGTGCTAAACCTCTTGATATCCTACTCCAGTTTTTAATAGAGTCAGTTATGATATGTGGTGTAGGTAGCGCAATCGGTATTGTATTAGGCATCTTTGCTGGCGAAGGCATGGCAATACTTGCCGTCAAAATTGTCAAAATCGTCCCTGAATGGCCCGCCGTTATATCCTTACAATGGCTGCTGATTTCAGTCTCATTCTCAGTGGTAATCGGTATTTCGTTTGGGCTGTATCCCGCGATAAAAGCATCATCGTTCCCCCCTATTGAAGCACTCCGCGCAGAATAGTCGGATATAGAGATGCCTCCGTCTACTATCCATACCTTTTATTCCAACCTAAACGCTGTAAGTTCTCCAGATTCGTTTCAGTTTAGGTCCATCCCTTTTGCCAAGTAATACCATTCTCGTTTATTTCGATTCCATCGAAAACCTAATAGCTTCAATTTGCCTCTCACATAATACGTGTTCCCTTTCACGCTAAGGTATTCACCTGTTCTCTCAACGCGAATGTTATTGTTGAGACTTTCGACGTGTTTAATCAGTGAATCAATACTCATCGCTACTTCCTCCCTTCTGAGTCGTAACCCTATTCGTGTTTTCTCTCAATATAGAACGAGTTCGTCTGTTGCCTCGCATAGGCAGCAGTGATACATCTTACTCACATTGACGCATCGGACATAGTGCTCTTTTGTCTGCTCACGCTGTCCTATTTCTTATGTCAGGCGTGCGTCCCTTTATTATTTAAGGACACAATTTTGGGTTACTGAGGGTGCAGTCTGATATTTTAATTTTTATCTTCACTTCTAAAGTAGCACCGTTGCTTTCCAGTAAAGATCAATTCGGCGTGTTCCGTTCGCATATTTTCCCTAAATTATGTCCCTTTTTTTTGCAACAGATTATTGATTTTTTATCAAGGAATTATGCCTAATACCTTGGTAAATTGTGGCTTTCATACCGAAATGTGTGCGGGCTTGGTGTGATTTTATGCAGTTTATGTTCGCATATTTTTTTCAAATTATGCACCCCATACTACAAAATGTGGTGTCCTTAATTTTAAGAGCGCAATTACAAACAACGAAAAGATTGGAGAAAAAAGTGTTTGATTTCCCAAGAATTTTACACCCGCTTTACCTCTTTGAAAAGGATGCAGTATTTTATGCTGCAGACCTTGAAAAAGCGAGCATTATCGAACTCTCCGCCGTAATGTTCGACATCTTGAAACTGGCGGAAGAGCGGACAAACGAAGAAATTGTCCAGGTCCTGAAAACCACTTATGCAGAGGACGAGATTTATGAGGCGTTTGAAACATTTGCAGAATTTGAAAAGGAAGGGTTACTCTTCAATCGCGGTAAAAATCTCGAGGAGATCGTCTCAGTAGGAACGGATCGGCGGAAGTTGCTTGTTGCCATACCGGGTATCAATGTTGACTCGTATTTTGATATCGAAACGTTGTATGCGGGGACGAACATGGCGCTGTCTTACATGTTTGAACATCTCACCAAATACGTAGATCTTCACTTTGCAGGCAACCAGAATCGGAAGTTAGCCGATAACGTCTATGAAGTTGATATCAGGGTGTCTGACTTCGGTAGACTCAGTCGAAGGCTCAACGAAACCTATTTCGGTATTCTTACCTTACATCACGACCAGGAAACATGGCTGCTACCCCTTTACGAGCATGTAGAACTCCCGCCGATCTTAGTTCAGTGTCATGCCCCCCGTGGACATGGGGGAAAAGCGATAAACTCTATATTGCGGCATTACGCGGCGATGCGAGATTTTGATGCTTTCACGGCGCCATCGGATTATGTCCGGGAGTTCTATTCGGATTATGTATGGGATTCGAGTTTCTTTAATACACTTCCTAACGGTGTAGATTCGGCGTTGTTTCGTCCGATGAATAAACAAAAAGCCAAGCAAGAGTTGGCTGAACAGGTTGGAGACGAACGCATTGTAACAACGCCAACTGTTGGCTACCTTTCACGGGTGCAGTCAGAAAAAGGGGCATCTATCTACTTAAAACTCGCTGAATTGAATCCGCATTTGTTGTTTTTGATTGCGGGTCCGAACCTTGGAAGGTATCAATCGAGGGAACTCCCTGATAATCTCGTCTACGCCGGATTCCATCCTCGTGAGAAGTTGCCGATGGTCTATAACGCATTTGACGTCTATTGTTTCCTTTCAATGTCAGGTGAGGAAACCTTTGGATTGACAGTCCTTGAAGCGATGGCGTGTGGCGTTCCCCCGATCGTTCCCAATTTTGATGGTGTGCCATCGGTTGTTGGAAATACGGGTCTGATCGCCGATGCCGAGAATTTTGAAGAAGATATAGCGACGGTTGTCAGTTACCCTTCACCCTTAGATTTTTCGGAGAAGATTAACGTGCTGCTGAATGATGAGGAAATGCGACAGGAACTTTCCCAGAAGGCAAGAGAACGGGCAGCGTCCTTCACTTGGGACAAGACGGCGCGACGGATTATAAAGTGCTTTGAGAGACTCCACGAAAAGAGACGGCTTGTCAGTCCAAACAGACTTTTAAATATGTTTGTACCGACACCGTCAGAAGCAGCTTATGGTTTAGAAGCGGAAGGATTAGCACATCAAGGCAGTGAGTGGTTGAAATACAAATCGATTGTATTGGGGATGGATCAACATTATGAGCGCTGTCTCATAAGGGATACAGCCTATTCCATGCATGTTGAGGATGGTCTTGCGTTAAGCATTTTGAAGAATCACACTGTGAGGGAAGCCGAGGCGGTCCTTGCTGCGGTGGTTGAGGATGAGGAACGAGCAAAGGCGACACTTAAAAGGGTTCACGGCTTAATACAGGCGACTGCCTAAAAAAGGAGGATAAAGAACCAATGACCCATAACTCAGGCTATCACTTAAAACCCCACCATAAATTTGAACGAGAGGGACGCAAATATGTTGCTGACCTTGAAACCAATGACATCATTGAAATCAACGATGTAGAATGGGATATCCTGAGTCGCTATGGGACTCAGACGGATTATCAAATTGTTGAGGCTTTGAAAAAAAAGTATAAGGTGTCATCTGTTTTTGAAGGTATTAAACGATTGGAGTGGTTTGGTAAGCGAGGACAACTTTTAGCACGGATTCCCGAGTCATCTGGTGAGTTTAACGCTTCTCAACCTGTACGTGGAGAACTCAGATTGTTGGTTCCATTCGGTTTTAGGGATGAAGAATCATCGATTGATTACATCACGACTATGAATCGGTATCAACTTTTATCTGCCCTTACGCGTAAGGCATCGTTAGAAACACTATCTTTTTCGCAAGTCAGGGATGGTGGTATACGCTCCGGGAACAAGAGAGATTTAGGGAAGATTCGTATTCGGCAGATAACAAATGATGAGGACGATACCTTTGTGCCTGTATGGTATGCCAGAGAAGGCTACGACGGTATTTTACTGCTTTCTCAATTAATGGAGAATGACCTGTTATACTATCAGGTCCCAGATATTCCAATTGTTCACTGTATAGAAAACAGCCAGAAACTACAAAGTTCGCTGCTTGAACCACTCTTGGCTCTCTATGTGGCACAGAAAACGAATGATAGTTTGGTTGTCAAAGCATCATGGATGAAGGAATGGCTGAGCGAGTTTGGTATTCCGGGAAAGCATATCCATGTGATTCCGGACGGTATCAACGTTGTTGAACCGATTGATAAAGGGTTAGCAAAGCAACACACCGCTGCTATTTTTGATAGACCGATGTTTGCCGAGCGCCCAGTTGTTGGATTGGTTTCTGGATTTGAGCCGCATCTTGGTGCACAGTGGATTTCTGCATTTGCGCGAGCCAACCGACATCTCTCGATTTTTGTTTATGATTACGTATTGGCAAAGCACTATAGGAATCTACCGGAGAATGTGGTGATTTTCAGGGCAGATGATGAGGAGATGTCTGCAATTTTACCGGTTTTCTTTCAGGCACTGGATCTGATCTATTTTCCTGCGATGCCGGGTACACCGCTTTCAGTGGTTTTGGAGGCAATGGCTTATGGAACGCCGTGTATCGCCATGACGAAATACGGTCTCCCCACAGAAGTAAAAGGAGCAGGGGTGAGTATCGGATTGGAATGGGATAATTTTGGTGATTTTCACGTATCCATGGACCAACTTTCGGCAGCGATCAATCAAGGGTTGGAGCCTTCTAAGATGCGCGCTGAATATGAACGGATTGCGAAAGGTTTCGCTCAGAAATACACTTGGCAGAAGGCAGCAAGAAATATTATCCGATTGTTTGAGGAGAACCGTCCGTTGATGACCAGGAGTTATCCAACCGATGAAAATTTGTTCCGTCCTATTTTCTGTCGTCGCTATAGTTCTGAGACGCGTAAAATAACATCCAATGTGTATAGATTGGGGATTAACAGGTATGAACATCTCGAAAAGGCTTTAGCAGAGACACTCATGGAACAGCACAAATCCACTGAAGTCGCGTCGGTTTTCAAGCATTTCAAGATAGAAAGTTCTGTTCAACGACGGGGCAACTTGGCATTTGGAAGAGGGACTAAATTTTGACCCACTTTAGTGGAGATTGACCCTACGGTATAAGTCTACTGAATTGAAAATGTGAAATTATAGTAAAATCTGAAAATAAGTTTACATTTTGGAGAACCCGCACCCTGCTTCATGAACCCTGTAGGAGGGAACTCCGATTCCCGACGCTTCTTCTGCGGGTGTATAAGTAATTACAGGCTTTACTATAAGACAAATTGTGCTCTGCACAATTTGGTTTTCGAGTATTTCCAGCAAAGGACCTCTACGCCTGATTTTCAAGTAGGTCTTTGATGTTGGAATAGGTTTTCCAACTCAGTTTGGAAAATTAATTTGGCTGGATGTAAATCCGGCGGAAAGGAGGTAAATCCGAATGAAAAAAGAGACACGCGATAGAGCGAAACGGTTTCTTACATCTGAAAGTGGACGGGTCGGTATACGGGCGCCGTTAACTTTGGGTGTAGCCGGTGGGGTCCTTTTGTTATCGCAGATGATGTATGCTCCACCTGCAGAAGCATCATGTCAAACCCATGATGATTGTGGGCCGTATGGCTGGTGTAGAGCGTGGTGTGAAGAGTACGATGATGACGGAACCTGTCAACAGTGGGAATCTGAGTGTGTTGATGATAGTTAATCCATGTTTGCGTTTCCACTGTTTTCCGCAGTCGGAATGCCATACGATTTCAAGCAAATTTGCAATTTTGATTGCAAATTTGCTTTTTATTTTTTATAATGCACCCTTGCCTCCGAAAAGTTGTGTCTTTAATTTTAAAAGGGATATTGTAAAGCATTTGTTTATATTCAGCACCTTTAACCACACATATTTGTAGCATGGTCTCCTGTTAGGTTGTGCCACGCGAAGGTCCGCTATTGGAATAATATAAGATTTGTTATTCGTTTTGGAGGTTATGGATGTTAGAAGACGATGTTAAATTAATACACAGGATATTATCAGGTGATGATTCGGCATTCAACATCTTGGTCGAAAGGCATCAAAAGGGGGTTCACGCGCTTATCTGGCGAAAGATAGGAGATTTTCACTATGCCGAAGAACTAACCCAAGATGTTTTTCTCCAAGTATACAAAAAACTTGGGACCTTGAAAGATCCTAAGTCCTTTGCAGGATGGTTGTATGTGATTGCGCATCGACTGACACTTAATTGGATTCAGAGGCATAAACCGGCGATGCAGTCGCTGGAAGATACATCCTTGGAAGAGATAGATGAATCCTCCTATACGCATTATTTGACAGAGACACACGAGACAGAAACCGCTGAGCATCGTTCTGAGGTTGTCAAATCACTTTTGGAAAAACTGCCGGAAAGCGAACGGACAGTGTTGACCCTTCACTATCTCAGCGAGATGACGACGAAGGAGATAGGTAACTTTTTAGGTGTGTCGGTAAACACAATTAAAAGTCGTCTGCGTCGAGGGCGCGAACGCCTACAGGAAGCAGAATCCTTGGTGAGCGAAGTGCTCGGAAGCGTACAGTTACCTGCTGATTTAACAGCGCGGATTATGCGGCAAGTCGCCGATATTAACCCGGCAGTTCCACCGGCTGGCAAACCGTTAGTACCGTGGCTATCTTTCGGCGCGGCAACAATTTTGGTTATGTTCCTGCTGGGTGCGAGTTATCAATATTTTGCCCGCTTCCAAAAGCCGTATAGTTTTGAAGCAGCATCGGAACCTACGATTGAGATTGTTGATGCACCGATCGTTCTTGATGTTATATCAAAGCCATCTATACAAAACCGGTTTGGTCGAGCTATTCTACCTGGGAAAAGTATAGGTGCTGGGGCACAGTTTTCTGAGGTAACACTAAGGACATACTCTGAAGAAGATCTACGCACGTTTTCTACTACGCAGTGGGGACAAATAGATAGTCCTCCTAGTGGTAAGGTGCACGATATTTACACCGTTTCTGATGGGACTACCTTTGCTATTTCAAGAGAGGGCATGTACAAATTAGAGACAGAGGCAACCACATGGCGGTATCTGAGCACGAGTATTCCGATAGATAAATCCCTGATGCCGATGGTGGAGAATCGCGGAACCCTCTATATTGTTTCTACAAATGAAATATTTGCGTCAGTAGATAAAGGTGAGACATGGCGTGCGTTTTGTGTCCGACCAAAGGGTGATACTGTTGGATTCATCATCATTGATGCGATAGAAGATCCAAACATAGAATCAGATATCATAATGTATCTCGCGCTTAGGGATGAGGGGATTTTCCGATCCATAGACGGCGGAATTGAGTGGGAATCACTTAACGATGGCTTAGGAAGTGAAAGGATTTCAGCAATCATCGCTGTTGGGAAGACGGTGTTTACCGGTACCAACCGCGGTCTCTATCGTCTGGATTCAAGTATTTGGAGGAAATTACCAGTAGACACATCAAAATCTGTCTACTCCTTGGCAGTGCTTAATAGGAATCTCTACGTTGGAATGGGACCCGATCTAGTTGGATTAACGCCAATGGATGCAAGTTCAATAATGCCAAGGAGTGAACCGAGTTCAGGTAGGATTTATCGATCAATTGACTTGGGAGCATCATGGACTGAGATAACACCTAAATATCGTCCATCAGCACTCCCATCGGGTGTAAAACTTTTGGTGACAGATGAAACGCTCTTAGCACTCGGTGCCACGAATTTATGTTCAATGGATGGCGGCGACACTTGGACAAATCTTGGAATTGACACGAATTTATACATGCTCAATAGTTTACCCGCTGCGGCGGTGAACGATGAGACGTTTTACAAAGTTGGTGCTTTCGGTATTCATCGCACAACGGATGGTGGCGAATCGTGGCATATATTTATGGACGGAGTGCTGGGAACAAGGATATATGATTTAGTTGTGTTCAACAATAGGCTATACGCATATACTACCTATGAGGTATATCAATCGATCAACCAAGGCATGTCTTGGAAAAAAGTCCGTATTGGTACTGAAGAGGTCTCTCGTAAATCAGTGAAAGATGATGGTGCTTATATTTATGCCAATCTCTATGCAAAGTTTGTGATTGATAGTGGGATGCTCTATTTTATTTCCCCTGAAAAAAATCACTTGCACATTTTCCGTTTATCTGGAGAAGGTAATACGATGATTCCAGTTCAAGATGTCCCTGCTATTGATAGTGAGATAATGGGTGAAGATCGCTTGACAAAGGCTGCATTGCCTCCTATTGAGAAATGGACGAGAGTCGAGGCGTTTGCAATTAGCGGTGATGTGTTCTATGCGGGATACAATCGTAGACTTTTTAAATGGAAATTTGGTGATTCAGCGTGGAAGGACACAGGGTTAGTAGACATTGTTAAGCCGTCTCATGACAATTTCTTCGATGAGGGATTTAAGTTAGCCGTTTCGGGAAAGATACTCTATGTCGGGCAAGGGCACGGTAGACTGTTTCAATCGCTTGACGAAGGAAGTAATTGGAGGGATGTTACACCCAATCTACCACTTCACTTTACTTCGTTCAAAGAGATCGTTTTTGTGGGATCAACGGTTTACGTCGCGACAGACACAGGGGTCTTAGTTTCAGAAACTGGGGAACACTGGCGCGTAATAATGGATAGGTCAGGTACACCTATTATTATAAACCACTTTACTATGAATCATTTCGCTGTGACGGGTCCCAGAGTTTACGGTGCTGGAGATATGGGGATTTATGGGTTGGATACTGATGGACGCTGGAGACAGTTTGCTTCAGAAGTGCCAGGTGAAGTTGTCTCTCTTAATATAATTAACAGCAGACTCTATAGTGCCACTAAAGATCGCGGAATATTTCAGATATCGCTTGCGGAGGAATAATAGATAGTGATTATGAATTTGTCGGGAAGAATGTTAAGGCATGAAGCCTTTCAGTGTGCTAATAGCACACAATTTCGGCTGAATTATGTAACCATTTATCGTAAGCGTCAAAGGAAGTTGGACAATGATCTGAGGAGGCGATTGAGATGGAGATGGATATAGAAACTGCGAAAAAGATTGTAGCTGCCCATGATCAGAAGAAACCCTCTGAGGTCGCCAAAGCGGTAGATGTTTTATATCAGAAATTCGGAACCTATCAATCCATCACACGAGTAATGGGTAAATCGGATAAATTTTGGATCGTCCGCCATCGTATCTCTCAACTTCCGATAGGCATTCTGTGGAAAATTGATGAAGGACATATCGGGATTGAACAAGCCTATCAAATCACTCGACTCAAGCAGGAAGAAGATAAATGGATATTGGCTATTGCGATCGTTGAGGTGAAGGGTCTGACCGCTAAAGAATGTGGGAAAGTTGTTAACCTTGTGATTAAGGAAGGTAAATCCATTATGGATTCCCTTAGCATTTTAGCGGGTATCCATTTTGATGAAATTCAACCCCTTTCGCTTCCTCTTGGATCTGATATTTGGACCGAAATCTGTAAGATTGCCTGGACACAACGCCAAAGGTGGGAGGACCTGTGTTATCAATTAGTGCGTCAAGGTGTAGACGTTAACATTCAGGAAGTGGCATCTCAACTTGAGGGACTCGCCGTGGATTTACGCCGATCGGGTAGAACTTAACAACAAATACGTCTATTTTGGAAGGGAAATACACCGGTTGAAAATATGATGCTAAAATTCGACTGTTAGTCATGGTATTCTAAAAGCAACAGGGGCGAACATAAGGTTCGCCTTTTTAATTTTAAACTGGTACATCTGTAACGCCGTGTACCTGAGAATAAACTCGCCGTAATTGCAGGCGGGTTTTTTGTTTTTTTTGCTGTAGATACAGATTCTTCTCAATTTTCTCGCATTTTGCACCCTGTCCCACCTAAAACTGTGTCCTTAATTTTTAAAGGGCTTATGTTAGACCCCAGACACGGGTTCTCGCAGGTTGTTATGAAGGACAACATCTACCTGATTGGAGGGTTCGCTCCCACAGGCAGACACCCTAAGTTTTTAGCATCTGTGGATATATACAACCCGCAAACCCAGGCGTGGAGCGATATTCGATCAATGCCAACGGCTATTCGACCTTATGGTGCGGCGGCGATCAACGGCAAGATTTATGTCCTCGGCGGCTACGGAAAAGATTTGGAATTTAATCCAGACGTTCTGGTCTATGATACCGGCTTTCGTGCGGTTGAGGCGGTCAGGAAACTGCCGGTGCGCTGGGGCGAACTCAAAGCAGAACCGCAGCACCAACCGTAAAAAGAATTACAATCGTTTACAACTGCCTAAACTTGGAGAAACTGGAGATTTTTGTGAAGAAATACATATTACTTACACTGATTCTGACTGTTGTTGTAGTAGGTCCGTTTGTTTATCAACAATGGAGTGAAGCGAAACGGTTGCGATATATTAGAGAGACCAAACAACTCGCTTCTCAGATTCATGCGACATCTTTGGTGGATTATCTACATCAATTGAAAGAGATTTCATCGAACAGGGTGCCGCTGCTTCTCTTCACTGGGAACACACAAGCACAGCTTGAACCATGCGGTTGTTTTATCGGACAATCAGGCGGGTTACCGAGGCGTGCCAAAGTAATATCGCATATCCGCGAAAACGGGTTTTCTCCACTATTGGTGGATCTGGGTGGCATCCAACCTTCTCAACTCTCAAGCATGAAACCACACTCGTTTAAATCAGATGATTCCTCGACTGGTAATGGGGTACATATACGAGACCAGCATCGCGTACAAACAACCCTTATGGCGATGGAAATGATGGATTATGACGCGTTCTTTCCTTTTGAGGCAGAGATTGGGATCGTTGAAAATAGGAAATTTGACCTGTCGTTTACATCTTTGGATTCAGATTTGACCCAGAATTCTGGCTCGTATTTGATAAAAACGATAGGAGGAAAACGAATCGCTATGGTCACGTTGGACCTTAAAGACCCAGCGAAAATGGCATCTGTGTCTGGGGAACTTAATTCACTTATGTCAGAAGTTCAGGAGCAATCCGATTTTGTTGTTGGCCTGAGTCATTCACCTATAGAAGTCAATAGAGCATTGGCACGGGAATACCCGAGTTTTTCAGCGATTTTGAGTCCGTCCGAAGGCGAAACCGAAAGGGTTGGCGATGTCTTACTGACGTATTGTAGTTCCAAAGGGAAGACGCTTGGTGCGCTCATGCTATCCGATAGCGTGGGGGATATATCCTCGAAAATTCAGCAAATTGCGCTAACAGAATCTGTCTCTGACGATCCGGACGTTAGGAAACTCTTGGATGATTTCTATCATCAAGTCGCTACCGACCATCAATTCCAGATCATCGGTCATCGATTGTTTTCTTCGGAACCCCTTGAACAAGATGATAGAAACAGCTACATCGGTTCTCAAGCATGCCAAGAATGCCATCAGAAAGAATTCAGCCAGTGGTCTCACTCTTCGCACGCCACAGCGTTCAACACCTTACGCACGGTGGGTAGGGAATATTATCCCGAATGTATCACGTGCCACGTCACTGGCTCCGGATATGAGAGTGGTTACGAGATAGGTAACACAGAACGTGCGCATCTTGTGGATGTCGGATGCGAAACCTGCCACGGTCCGGGTAGACAACACGTTTACACACCCCTGAAAAAGAATATTCGGGGTCAAGTTTCTGAAAAAGTTTGTATAGAGTGCCACACGCCTGAACATTCTCCGGGATTCGACCTACTTATTGAATACGTCATGTCCGAAGTTGATCATAGCCGAACTGAGTTGAGCCTCAAGCAGATCCTTGAGCAGCGCATGCGTGGACCTATGAAACCAGAGGTTGAACTTTTTGTAATGTCGTATTGCCCATTCGGTGTGCAAGCGGAACAGGAATTGCTGCCGTTTTTTGAAACGTATGGGGATACCATCGACTTCAAGTTGCGGTTTATAATAGGGAAAGAGGACGCATCTGCGGAAGATGCGAGTGGAGATATTCGGTTTACAAGTTTACATGGTGAACCCGAGCTTATGGAGAACAAGCGACAAATGGTTATCGCTGAGCTATATCCAGAGAAACTTTTTGATTATTTGCTGTGTCGCGCGGACCACCTTCAGGAAGCATGGGTCCATTGCGCGAAGGATGTTGGACTGGATGTCAGCAGGATTGCAGAAGCGGTGGAATCGGAAAAGATAACATTAGATCTTGTTGAGGAGATACAAAGGACGGAGGCACTCGATATCAAAGGGTCCCCGACTTTGGTCATTGATGGACGGATTATTGACGGTAGCCTTTGGCGTGGAAAAGTAAGTGGAAGCTGTCGTTAGCGAGGGGGTGCATAATGTTAGTATGTCCGAAATCTACCGCTCATCTACATAAATTCCGGCAGGACAGTCGTATGTATGTCGCTGACTTGAGTCAATGTATTGTATTGGAAATTGATAACATTGTCTGGGAGATTCTGGAACTATGCCCATCTTTTTCAAGTGAAGAGATCATAGACCGGCTTGGAAGAAAATACGACGCTGATTTAGTCATTGAGGCGTTAGATTCGCTGGCTGTAATGGAGCAGCGCGGGATTCTCTTCTCAAATTTCAAAAGGGATACACCGGCATTAGAGACAAAGGCTTCTGGAAGATTAAAGATCCTCGTCCTGCAAAGGAGTGCCTATGCGACTGATATTACAAAAGCAACAGGTGGGGTGTCGGTTGCACATCACAATCTCGTCAAATCTCTTGAAACTTATGCTTCTCTTGATATAGTAAGTGAAAACGACGAAGTATTTAAGGAGAATGTGCGAGGTATAAGATTCCAAGAAAACGATCGGTCTACTCTCTTAAAGTTGATGGATAGCAATTATGATGGTGTGCTGTTAGAAAGTCATCCAGGCAAGAGGTTTCTTTTTCTCCTACATTATGTTGACGCACCCTTTATTATCCCGATTTATTCTGCAAGAGGTCACAATGGCGATGGTATTAACTCGGGATTGCTTTGGTATGCGGCGATGCGTCCTTTTGATGCTTTTCTGGTTCCAACGAATTCAGTCAGCGATCTGTATGGTCGATTTGTCTGTGACAAGGATATTTTTCATACTATACCATTGGGAGTTGATGCTAACAAATTTTGCCCATTGGAGAAGCAGAAAGCCAAAAATGAAGTTGCGAAGATGCTGAACAAACCTGAGATTGCGACTTCACCGGTTGTCGGTTTTTTCTCAAGATTTCAACCTGAGAAAGGTGCCGGAATTTACATCAAGATTGCCAAGCTTCTGCCACATGCGTGTTTTCTGCTGACCGCGCCAACACTGAATATCTACGCACATCAGGAGTTACCTCCAAATCTGATTTATGCACCACAGCAACCAAGAGACCAACTTGCACGACTTCTGAATGCCTTTGATGTTTACTGTTTCCCGTCAATGGTGGGTGAAGAAACGTTTGGACTTGCGCTATTAGAAGCGATGGCTTGTGGGATACCACCGGTTGTCCCAAAACTTGATGGACTTCCTGAGGTTGTCGGCGATGCAGGAATTGTTGTGCCCGCGCGAGCTTATGATGATGAAATTGGGAGTTTCGCTGGAACGGTTTCACCGAAGGTAATGGCGGATGCGATCAATACCCTCCTCACCGATGAGAAGGCACGATTGGCGTTGGGAGAGAAAGCAAGAGAAAGAGCGTTGACTTTTACATGGGATAAAACCGCGCAGAATGTTATTGCGTTGTTTAGAAGACTGAAGCGAATTCAACAGTTAGAAAACCGATATAAACCACACTTCGCCATCTCTTTCGCTCCTTCCCTTAATAATCGTCGAAGACAGATTGAAAACCAAGCCATATTGAACAACATTACAACCCAAAAGGAAAGACCCCTAATGAAGGATCGCTATGCTCAATCCATAGAAGAGGGTTTGGCACTGGCACTTCTTAGAAAGCACACCCGACATGAGGTCGAGGCGGTGTTACATCATTTATATGGCCAAAATAGATCCGAGGCGATTCTCGAAAAGGTTATTGGTTTTCAGGAATCCATGAACGGATAGAGGGGAGTTAAATAATGATTGAGTTTCCTCGCAATTTGCATAATCTTCATCAATTTGAATGCAATGGCGAGAAGTTCGTTGCTGATCTTGATGCGGGTGTTGTTATTCCGGTGAATGATATTGTCTGCGATATTTTGAACGCTTATAGTGTTTCGGAAACAGATGCCATTATTGAAGCCATCGCCGACAAATATGGTCGTTCTGAGATTTTTGAGACACTCGCTTTTCTCTCTAAACTTTCAAAGATGGGACTGCTGTTTTCATCACATCCAGCAGAGATGGAACTCACTCGGTGTAATGATCGTCAGAAAATTTTTCTGACAGAAGGGATTTTGGAGAACAAAAAGATAACCTCTTTTCTCCTAAGTGCGGCGAATCATCATCTGCTGACCACACTGGCAAATCACGCCGACCTTTATTTGCCTGTATCTGAAAAGGATAATAATCGCCAAGAAATTGAAGAAGGTTTGCGGGTTGAAGGCGTTCACCCGATTTTCTTTAGAAGTGACCGCTCATTTTCGCCAGCAAAATTTATTCCGCGGGACAGTGACGGCATCCTCGCTTTAGCACCACTAACCGTATGGGAACAGGTTTACCTGAAATTTAACAGGCATCCAGTTATACTCCGCCTGTCCAATGAGGCTTTGATAAATCATGAAGCGTGTAATACCGTGCTTGAGAGATGTGCGGCGTTGAGAGACTTTGACGCCTTTGCTTGTGATGCTTCTTGGACGCAAACCTTTTTTTCAGATTTCGTTCCCGATCTGGGTGTTTTTCATCATATTCCTTATGGTGTTGATACATCTATTTTCAAACCGATGGATAAAACGCAATGTAAGCGTCAATTGGCGCAGGCACTCGGGCATGAAGCGATTTTGCAAAAGCCGTTGATAGGTATTGTGCCAGGACTTAATTCGCACGAAACGCTTCGCTTCATGCGCAAACTACGTTTTGCCAACCCAAACTTCAACTATCTGGTTATTCATTCCACTGAGATGGACAATTTCACAAGTGATGGCTGCGTTAACTTTTTTAATATTGCGTCCCTGCAGGACAAAGAGGCGAGCCCTTTTATTTTTAATGCGTTAGATGCATTGGTGTTTCCGACGATTCTCGGGGCATCCGCGCTACTCCTGCTTGAGATCGTTGCGTGTGGCATTCCAACGGTTGTTTGGGGATATTCTACACCTGAAGAGATTTCAGGCGCGTGTCGGTTTATTCAAATTTCGCCAAGTCTTTTCGATCCAGTCGATTTGCCAGTTGAATCAATATCGCAAGAACTCAGATTTCTGCTCGAAAATCCCAATGAACAGCAGGTTTTGGTGCAAGTAGGATTAAAGGCGACTTCAACTTGGTCATGGCAAGAGACGATCCGGCGAATCCTCCGTTTATTTGGAGATCTTCAAAATTGTAAGGGGCCCGAGTATAAATCTGCGAAACATCGTCTGCTCTTTAGGAAACATTACAATCCGATATGTGGTGAAATCGAGTCAGAGGCATTTGTGCTATCAAAGGTTCCAGCACCGATTGACATAGAGCAGGCAATTGCGATGACACTTCTGGAGGAACATACACTGATGGAGGTTAAAACTGTCCTTCACTCCATCTGCAAAGAACCAGAACGTGCTGAAAAAATCTTAGAGAATCTTCTCTGAACTTCTGAACTTGGAGGGCATACGCATCAGAATCCTTTTACGCCCTTCATATAGCCATATAAGTTCTTACCAAACCATGGAATTGCGGATTGCATGAATATTGCTTTGGTAAGTTTATCCGATAGATGAAAGGAGGTGAAATCGAATGCAAACTCACGTAGTACAACTCACGAAACAGCGTCTGAGTGATTTCTTCGTCAAAGAAGAGGGGCATGTGGCGCACAAGAATGCTTTGGTCGCAGGGACAGTGGCGACGGGTGCTATTTTGGCATCAGTAATGCTGACACCTGATACCGCTGAGGCTCATCATAGGTTTAAGTGTGGTGAAGAAGACAATTTCGTCTGGTGTCGAAAGGCTGATCAGGATTGTCGCTCCGGTTTCCACGGAGACGGTGAGCCGTTCTATTTCTGCGTCGATATATAAGAGATGGCCGTCCTGCGTAGGCGGATGTGGTAAAGAGGTCTTACCTGATTGTGTCTTAAAGGCACAATCAGATATAGATTCGTTTTCGCAAGTTTTCCGCCTATAAAATAAAGGACGCTAAGGAACAATCTTAAGAGCAGATTTTGTGAGGAAGAAGTTGGGAAAAGCATTGTTTTTTTCTTTTTCCTCACACCCTTGACGTTTGATTGGCATTGATATTGATAAGGAGGCATCAATGCTGTTAAAAATACATGAGTTCTTACAATGGGTTCTGGTTGGCTTAGCTGCTGTGGTTCTCTATAATTTAGCAATAGAAAATGCTGCTGCGAACGAGTGGCAGGTCATCTCTGAACTGCCAACGCATCGAAGTGAGTTCTCGACTGCCGTGGTAGATGGAAAGATATATCTCATCGGTGGCACGCGCTTTGAACATGAAAACGGTCCGTTTGGAATGTCGTTGGTCGAGGTCTACGCCCCAGAGACCAACACGTGGCAGAGACTCGCTGATATGCCGACCGTCCGCGCGGGTGCTGAGACAGCAGTTGTTGATGGAAAAATCTACGTTATGGGAGGACACGCTGGGAAAGACAACCGGGGTGAGAATTTCAAATTTCTGAAAGTCGTTGAGATGTACGATCCGCAAACTGACACGTGGATTCGGAAACAGGACTTGTCAATTCTCCGTCTGTGGTTCGGCACTGGTGTGGTCGCTGGCAAAATCTATGCGATTGGTGGGTATCTCCATCCAAAGGACCGGAAACCTGGGCACCAAGGACGCCTTGATCTCGTTGAAGTCTACGACCCTGTTAGTGACACGTGGACAAAGCGAGCGAAAATGCCGACAAGACGTGATGGAATTGGAACAGCGGTTATTGACGACACCATTTATGTTATCGGTGGGGCAGGCTGGCCGCAAGTCGGCAATCACGGGGGGCCGTATCTTGGGGCCATTGAGGTCTATGAACCGAGAACCAACCGGTGGACGAAGAGACCTGACATGCCAAGTCTGAGATCAGGTTTTTCAACAATTGTTATTGCGGATAAAATCTATCTCATTGGTGGTTTTGATGTGCAAGCGGGAGGTGCTGCAGTAGGTGATCGGATTGAGAGTATTGAAGTGTACAATCCGGCTACGGAGAGATGGCATTTGATTCCTACTGCTCCAACCTTACAACTGCCATTTTCTACAGTGGCGGTCAACGGCAAGATTTATGCCTTTGGGGGTCGTGGAGAAGATAGGGAACTTTCTCCAACCGTTGAAGTGTTTGATACCGGGTTTCGTGCCGTCACGGCAACTGGGAAACTGCCGGTGCGATGGGGGGAACTCAAAGCACCGCCACCCCTTTTAAGGAATTGAAAAATGCTCAATTACATGCAAGGTCTTACCAAGTCATGGAATTGCGAATCACTGCCGTTGACTGTTGAATCTGTCTCTTAAGGTTTATTCTTAGGCTTTTCCATGTCCTCAACGGCGTATCGCATGAACATTGCTTTGGTAAGTTTATCCGATAGATGAAAGGAGGTGAAATCGAATGCAAACTCACGTAGTACAACTCACGAAACAGCGTCTGAGTGATTTCTTCGTCAAAGAAGAGGGGCATGTGGCGCACAAGAATGCTTTGGTCGCAGGGACAGTGGCGACGGGTGCTATTTTGGCATCAGTGATGCTGACCCCGGAGGCAGAAGCAGATTGGAGATGGTGCGATGGAGAAAAGACTCACGCGTGTCCCACCGCTGTATCCTGCTGTTCTGCAACTGATGCGGAAGGTGATCTTTTCTATTATTGTGGGGACCCTGAGTGTTAACCAGTAGCCATTTATATGTAAGATGGCTATCCACATAGAATCAGCGAGAACTTATTATTTACGCGAATTCGTTTTTGTATAAGTTCTCGCTACTATTCACAACATAAGGAGGAATTTACAATGTTAAGCGCACTCAATTCTAAAAAAACTGTCGTTATTAGCACAGTTGTTTTTATTCTCTTGCTGATGTCAGTAGAATCCTTTGCTGGTAAGGATTGGGAATTGGTATCTCAACTTCCTACTAAGCGACTGGATTTCACTACTGTTGTTGTAGACGATAAGATTTATCTCATCGGTGGTAGTCTCTATGAAGACGCAAAACTTGGTAGAAGAATACCTGGCCCCTTTGGATTATCAATTGTTGAGATGTATGACCCAGAAAGAAACCGGTGGCAGAGAATTGCCAATATGCCAACGCCACGCACAGGTGCTAAAGCGGCAGTAGTCAACGACACCATCTATGTCTTTGGGGGATTTAGTGGAAAAAACAATAACCGTGCGAATATGAAATTTCCAGTTGTCGTAGATGCCTACGACTCTCAAACAGATACATGGACGAGGAAACAGGACATGCCCACACCTTGGCTCAATTTCGGGATTGGTGCAGTTGCTGACAAAATCTATCTCATTGGCGGTTTAAATATCGATGAACGGACAGATAGCGTTGAAATCTATGATCCTGCGACAGATACATGGGCGAAGGGTCCTAAAATGCCCACCCGACGTGATCCTGGCGGTATGGTAGTTGTCAACAATCGTATTTATGTCATCGGCGGATATGGATGGCCAATGGACTTTAGGGGGGGGCCGTATCTTGCGACTATTGAGGAATATAACCCAATAACCCATCAATGGCAGCAGAAGAACGATATGTTAGACATCAAACTTGATTTTTCTCCGGTTGTTATTAGGAATGAAATCTATTTGATTGGCGGTTTCATTTGGGAAGATGCGCTTCCTGAGATTTTGGCGACTGTGGATGTATATAATCCACAAACCCAGGCGTGGCACGATATTCCAGAACTGCCAACGCCCATTAACCCTTCTGGGACAGCAGCGGTTAACGGCAAGATTTATGTTTTCGGAGGTTACGAAGAAGATTGGGAATATTCTACAGATGTGTTGGTATATGATACCGGATTTCGTTCGGTTGAGGCAGTCGGGAAACTGCCGGTGCGATGGGGGGCGTTGAAAATGGAACCTCAAAGTCAACCTTAAGGAATTGAAAAATGCTAAACTACCAGAATTTGTTCATCGGTCTTCTTCTACTTTTCTGTTGCTATGCGACCTATACAGATTTACGGGAAAGAAAAATCAAGAATTTTTGCAGCTACGGGCTCATCTACGCCGGCATCCTGAGTCAAGGCATTTCGGTTATGTTAGGGAACAGCGGCCTCTTAAACAGTATCATTACGGTTGTTGGTGGTTTTTTAATCGTTCTGGTGCTCTATTGGTTCGGCATTTTCGCTGCAGGCGATGCCAAACTGGTATGGGGCGCGTCTCTATTGATGCCAGTGGGATTGTTTTCGGAGTCGATGGCATTCGCGCAATACACACCGACATCCCTGATTATTAATATTTTCGTGCCGTATTGTGTGATCCTCGTTACCTACCTCTGTCTGAAAACGAATGTTCAACAGAAATGGCAGGCATTTATGTTAATTTTCCAACAGGAAGATTTTCGTCAACAGATTTTTGAGAGGATATTTCGGCTTATCTTTTTGCTTGGGTTACGGCAGTTTGTTATCCTCTCGCTGCGTTGGTTAGGGATTGAACTGGGATTGTGGCATCAACTCTTGATTGTATTTTCTCTGTATTTCACCCTCAGTTACTTTGTAAAAAAATTCAGTCTGGAAAAGATCCGTAACTATGTTGTTTCCGTAGTGATGATTCAATTGATGATTCTCACAACCCCTTGGACGCTGAATGCTTGGTCGGAGGCGTACGCCCCGCTTTTGAAGATATACCTTCTTTACCTTACCGTATTCTTCTTTGGGAAGCATT
The DNA here is from genome assembly GCA_009839745.1 of Candidatus Poribacteria bacterium. NCBI lineage: Bacteria > Candidatus Poribacteria > Candidatus Poribacteria bacterium. The sequence continues at coordinate 3,423 of VXPE01000101.1, read as the reverse complement.
TTATTGAGAATCTCGACAGTATGGTGTTGGATCGCGAGATAGACATCTCTGATTTGAAAGAGGGCATGGTGCCTGCTGAACAGATTGTTAGGGTGGAAGGGATCGATGGAGAAATTACATATAGCAAGAAAGGTTTTGCGCTCCCAAGTGTGTTAAACCCGAATATTGTTCTTGGAACCTTACCAGGGAGCGTTTCGGAAGAGAAGGCGGCGGAATTGAAACAACTCTCAGAAGATGGTAAATTTGAGGATTTCGATAACAGGATCCGCATCCAACGCTCTTTGCGGTTCGCGCCTATGATCTGTTTGGGTGTTATCTTGACGCTTTTGTGCCGCGGTCCCTTTTTCACGCTTTTTCAGTAAACGTTCGCTTCCCATGAATAAACCTCAATAAGAGATTGTCCATTCCGACAGATATCGGAAATATTAGTAATGAAAAAGGAGTCATAACATGGCAAGATCGAGAATCTTTTATATTTTAACACTGCGGGAAAAAAAGAAAAAGAAAGATTTGCAAAGATTTCTGAAAACTCAGTGGCTTCCTGTTCTACGAAAGACACCTGGATGCTTGGCAGTTGAACTGTTGGATACCTATCAAGATCGGGCAGGGTATTGTGTTTCAGAACTTTGGGAGAATAGAGAGATTCATCTACAAAGCACGGCAAAATTATGGCGTGAAACGCATACGGATCTCATGCAAAAGGTTGGGGAGTACGCCACGATCGAATTTCTCTGGAATTGTATAGTTTTGGATGCTTAAGCATCGGATGTATCACGTTATCTATACAGGAGACTCAGACCATGATGCGTTCAACTTTGCTTCACAAAACACAAGAGGATTGGCAGCAGATTTCCTCTGCTAGCCAAGAGAGAGCTGTAGCGAGTCTACTGCATCGCGCGCCTCTCTATGCGCGTGCGCCGACGCGGATTGATTTTGCTGGCGGGTGGACAGATTTGATTCCGTTCGCGATGGAAAATGAAGGAGTGGTGGTGAATGCGGCGATTGATTTACATGTCTACGCGTCTCTCACACCTGTCCTTGACGCATGTGTAAGTCTCCACGCTGTGGATCTCAAAGAGTTCTTTTATCCGGTGGACGTATCCACATGCTTGCGCGGGCTGAATCTTCCGCAAGCGATTTTGTCTCGCTTTCGTCCTAATAAGGGCTGCCATCTCTCGACTTGGAGCGAAGTTCCAAAGGGAAGCGGATTGGGGGCTTCTGGCACTCTTGGCGTTGGACTTGTAGGGCTACTCTCGACTTTTGTCGAAAAGAAATTAACGCTATGCCAAATTGTTGACATCGCGGCGGGTGTTGAACAGGAAACCGGAATTCCATGTGGGAAACAAGATCACTACGCCGGTCTACTCGGTGGGATAAACCTGCTACGATGTAATAGCACATTTGTTAAATCAACTCCACTCGGACTCACTGAGGACGTTCTGGAGGAGCTTCAGAAGTCTCTACTACTTGTGTACACAGGGGAGTCGCACTTTTCAGGCAGCATTCTCCAGAATGTAATTGACACTTACAAAGCGGGGAACAGAAAGACGCATGCAGCTTTGAAGGCGCTTCGCAGAATTGCTGATGAGATGAAGCAGATATTTGAGACCGCCAATTTCTCTGATTTAGGTCAATTGTTTGATGAGAATTGGCACTTTCAAAAACAGTTACATCCTTCTGTAAATACGGAACGGATTGGTGAATTGGTTGATATTGCGAAAAAAAACAATTGTACAGGCGGGAAAGCATGCGGAGCCGGCGGCGGTGGCTGCTTAGTGTTCCACTGTAATCCAGATTCTATTGATGCTGCAAGAAGAGGATTTAGAGAAGTGGGGGTCCAAGTCATTCCTTTTCGTTTTGACTTTGAAGGGCTTCGGATATGGTCTCCTGAATAGCAGTATCATAGAAAATCTCATGTAATTACTGGGGGTACACCAATGGGGAAGAAAGGACAATCTTCCTATACTCATGATATCTTGGAGCGGTGTGAGACAAATGCATACAAGTATCGCTATCAACTCGTGCAGCAAGCGTTGAAAAAACTGCCAGAGAGTGAGCGAACGATAATCGTCCTTTGTTACTTGGGTGAAATGGCACCTAAGCAGATAGGTAACTTCTTAGGTGTGTCAGCGAATACAATTGCACGTAGACTTCAGCGGGCGCACAAATTTTTACAAAAGGATGAGATACTCCTAATTCAAAAAGTGCTCGGTGACGCGCAGGTATCTGGAAGTGTACACGAGAACCTTATGCGACAAGTCCCGCACATAAAATCGAAATCTCATTCAGTTAGGAAGCGGTTCTTTCTTACTTTTTTAACAATTTTGGTAATCGCAATTATAGTTGTTTCAGTGCTCAAACTTCTAAATATCACCTAAAAACCGAATATGAAGGAGATAAAAAATGGTTTACCGACACATCCTTACATGTTTCTTTTTCCTCGCATTAATTCCGCTGAGTGCTAAAGCATTCCCACCCGCTTCGCCCGCAGGTGGTAACTATTTAGTCCTTGACGGGGTCGACGACTACGCTGTTCTGGATTTTAAAACCCAGGGTGTATTCTTCCCAAAAGACACGGATGAGTTTACCGTCGAAATGTGGGTCTATCCAACCACACCGCCCGACACGAATACATTCGCAATGATTCTCAGCCAACAGATGCGAATATGTATTGAGGAGGATATTCACGCGGGAGATTTAATCTTCAAGATTCAAGCGCATCTTCCTATTGCGAAAGGGCGAGCGACGACTCCCTATCCACCGATACCTTTTACCCTGAATCAATGGTATCACATCGTTTATCAGGCAAAAGGGATACAAACCATAATCATCGTTAATGACTCCGTAGACATCTCGGCACGAGGAACAACACTCGCACACGATATCTCAGGTTTCGAGCGTCCAAAGGATTTTACACTCGGCGGGTTTGGAAAGAAAATTCAGTTTCGCGGCGACTACTTTTGGGGACCCTTTGCAGGATATATCGATGAGGTCCGCATCTCAAAGGTTGCTCGTTACGGTGTAAATAAACGCGGTTTTACACCGCGCGGCAAGTTCAAAAAAGACCGTCAGACAGTTGCGTTGTGGCATTTTGATGAACCGGGTGGAAAACGGATATTCTCAGATGCCTCGGACAATGCATATCATCTGATAGGTGAAGGTGGAGCGAAGACCGGTATCCCCCTCGCAGTCGAACCACACGAAAAACTCACCACAACATGGGGACGGCTTAAACAGTAAGAGGAGGCATAAGGATGTCAAGCGTGTTAACTCTAAAAAGACTATGGTTATCTGATTGACGGTTTACGTTTCGAGAGAAGCACCTTGAGTATTTAGAGTGTAAAAGTTACGAAAACGCCTTGTGCTAATTAACGTGAGTTTGAAAAAAGTTTAGTCTTTAGAAAAGCACGGGTAAATCGGTGC